>NZ_BMAQ01000001.1 GCF_015472005.1 Insulibacter thermoxylanivorax
CAAGCGATTAGAGGAAGAGGCGCGCAAGAAGGAAGAGGAAGAACGCAAGCGCAGAGAAGAAGAGGAGCGCAAGCGGTTAGAGGAAGAGGCGCGCAAGAAGGAAGAGGAAGAACGCAAACGCCGTGAGGAAGAGGAACGGCTGCGCCGCGAAGAAGAAGAGCGTAAGCGCAAAGAAGAGGAAGAACGCAAGCGCAGAGAAGAAGAGGAGCGCAAGCGGTTAGAGGAAGAGGCGCGCAAGAAGGAAGAAGAGGAACGTAAACGCCGCGAGGAAGAGGAACGGCTGCGCCGCGAAGAAGAAGAGCGTAAGCGCAAAGAAGAGGAAGAACGCAAGCGCAAAGAAGAGGAAGAGCGCAAGCGGTTAGAGGAAGAGGCGCGCAAGAAGGAAGAAGAGGAACGTAAACGCCGCGAGGAAGAGGAACGGCTGCGCCGCGAAGAAGAAGAGCGTAAGCGCAAAGAAGAGGAAGAACGCAAACGCAGAGAAGAGGAAGAACGCAAAACCGCAAATGTCATCCAATATCCTAAACAATCCCAAGAACATGAGGTTAGAGGTGGTAATATGCCAATGAATGGTTTCACTTTCAGCTATGTATGCAATTGGTCCGAGGAAATCAATGGAGAAGTTCGCACTTATAAAGCAACTTGCACCCAGCAGGATAATACATTCGAGATCGAGTGGGCATCGGACCAGAATCAGCAAGCGATCCAGCTGTCCGTGGACGGTTTCCGTCAACTCTCTCATTGGTTCAATGAGATCCTGAAACAAACCGGCATGAAGGACGATCGCGGTTGATTCCCGTCACGATCGGTCTATTCTTCCTCGGTTTGCTGTTCGGCTCATTCTTCAACGTAGTAGGAATCCGTCTGCCGGCAGGGCAATCCGTGGTGAGCCCGCCCTCATCCTGTCCATCCTGCGGCAGACGGCTTTCGGCGAAGGATCTCATCCCTGTGGTCAGCTGGCTGTTCCAGCGGGGGCGCTGCAGAACCTGCGGCGAGCCGATCTCACCGCTGTATCTGCTCGGAGAACTGGCAACAGGGATCGGATATGCGGCACTGCCCCATCTGATCCAGGACTTGCCGGAATTGCTGTTTGCTTATGTATTCATCTCGGTGATGATCATCATCACGATCAGCGATCTGAGATACCAGATCATCCCGAATAAGATCATCTATCCGATGATCGTGCTGACGCTGATCTACCGTATCTTGTATCATCCTTTGCCGATGTGGGAGTACTTGTCCGGATTTGCCATTGGGGGCGGCATGCTGCTCCTCGTATCCGTGATCGGCCGCTGGATGGGCAAGCCGAATGCCATGGGCGGCGGAGATGTGAAGTTGATGGCGTGGATCGGGCTGGCCGGGGGATTGCAGATGATCTTGCTCTGCATCTTCTTATCTTCGCTGATTGGATTCTTGGTTGGCGTTATTTTACTTTGGTCCCGCAAGCTGGCGTCGACCGCGATCCCTTTTGGACCGTTCATCGCGATTGGGGCATGTGTTTCCTTGATGCTGCATGAGACGATTTTTACTTGGTATCTAGGCCTGTTTATTTAAGTTTGGAATTCCTATAAAAATAGGCTGATCATCGCGAAAATCGATATAAATCTACAACATTCCCAACATTTTGATAAAACCTATTGAAATTATATCTAAATATATTATAATTATTGTAGGGAAAAACTGGAATTAAAAACTTGACCAATTTATTACAGTCATGGTGTTGTGTTGTCGCTTGTGAGGCCTATCGGTATGAAAGCGCATTCTCGGGAAACAGTTTATCCTATGACATAAGGTAGTGATGGACATGTTTAATCGAACGGTTAATGATCGAATGCTGATGGGTAAGTACAGTGTGTCTGACACGGAACTTATTCAACTGCATGAGCGATCAAGCCTGGAAGGGATCTCCAAACAGGCGGAAGGCGTGCGGTACCGGCTCCAGGGAGGACTTCTGGATAGTTTCCTGGAGCGGAACAAGAACCTGATCCAATTGATGATCAGGAAGAAGTCGCTTTACACGAATTCCTTCCATTTCCCTTACCTCATCATGCTGGCGGACCACAACGGCGTGGTTCAGTACATCGACGGGGATGAGGAATCGGTCAATGAGGCCGACAGCAGATTCAATATCGGCGTTGGCTCATCGATGGGGATCAGCAGTGCCGGTACGAACGCGATCTCGGCTTCGATCTACCTGAAGCGGCCTACTTGCCTGATGGGAATGCATCATTATCTTAAGATTTTCAGCAGCTGGGTAAGCATCTGTATCCCGATCTATTCTTCCAAGGATGAGCCGTTGACTTATCTGATGTTCGCAAGCGGGCATAAGATTCCCTACTTGTTCTTGATTCCTTTCCTTGAGACGCTGGCTTCTTACCTACAGACAGAAGTGCGGAAATATGATCTGAAAGAGATCGAGTGGCTGATGGAGGAATCCATCGAACGCAGCTTAGGTCACTACAACCTGAGCAACCGCGAGAAGGAAGTCGCCAAGTACTGGCTCATGGATCTCGACTATCGGCAGATCGCGGACATCGTCGGGATCAGCGAGCATACGGTGCGCGTCTATGTCGGGAAGATCAACAGCAAGTTAGGCGTTAAGTCGAAGGCCTCGTTTATCTTGAAGGTACTTATAGGTATATAAATGACGATACATATGGATTTAAATTCTAACACCCTATTCATTAAGCTCTTTTTGCCGATGCAGCGAAAGCTGTCGGTGAAAGGAGCTTTTTTGTTGCTGCCGGCTCGGCCCAATTCTGTTACCCGTCCAAAAGTTCACGATGAGAGACGCATATTGTTGTATCAACGAACTAGATTGGAGGGCTGACGCATGCGTATGATCGCCAGCAAGTGGAAAAAATTCGATGTGCTTAGAAGACATCGCGGTGTGGCCAGACATATCCCGTACATGCGGCCTTTCAGCGAATCGGCGTTACGCGAGATGCTGCAACGATTTCGCTTCGTCGTAGCCAAGCCATACGTGGGAACCGGCGGGGGAGGCGTCATCAAGATCGCTCGAACCGGGGACGGCAGGTACTTGACTCATTATCGATTCCAAGAGATCATGCATCCATCCTGGGGCAGCTTGCTCCGCTATATCAACCGCATACGACGGAGGCGACAGTATATGATCCAGCAGGGGATTGATCTTGCTACTGTTAATGGACGCCGCGTCGATTATCGGGTGAAGATCGTCAAGCGGCCCTCGGGCCACTGGCATATCACGGCTTTCGTAGCGCGGCTGGCGCGGCCGGGGTTGTTCGTGACGAATCTTGCCCAAGGCGGAGAGTTGATGTCGGGGCGCAGGGCGCTGAAGTCAGCCTTCCCCAAGTTAGCGGCGGACAAAAGGCTGACGATGACCGGCGTCGCTCGCACTTGTACGAAACTCCTCGAACAGCGCTATCCCGGCATCGGACAACTGGGGTATGACTTCGGCATCGACAAACGGGGCACGGTGTGGATCTTGGAAGTGAATACCCGTCCGCATTAAGGTAAAGTGACAGGCAGAAGGTATGGACGATGAAATTCTCCCCGCCAGCGCAACTATATGACCAATAATGAAGTAACATTATGTAGATATGATGTAACCATGCGATGAAAGAACCTTGCAGATCTGGACAAATAGCAAGATGGAGGTCATATGGATGCGCCGATGGAGTAGATTCTGGGCGATGATCGCGCTGTGTGCGATCCTGCTGCAGCTTCCCCTGTCGATCCAAGCTGCAGAGCAAATGAGAGCCTCTGGATTCCCCGATTTATCTCCTAAACATTGGGCCTATGAGACGATCACTTGGGCTGCGGGACGCGGGATCCTCAGCGGTCTGCCGAATGGACACGCTGCCCCGGACCGCTTAGTGACGCAAGCGGAGCTCACCGCGATGCTCATACGGGCCTTCATACCGGGTACCGACTATGACAAGGAGTACAAGAGGCTGCGAGTACCTGCCGGGTCCGCATGGGATCAACGGGATTATCTGTTTGCTGAGAAGATGAATTGGGCAGTGAAGGCAGACCGCCGCACACAGACGGTGAATCGCGGCGAGGCTGCGGAACTCCTCGTCAGCGTGATGGGGCTGAATTGTACGAAGCATGGAGCGATCCAATACCTGTTAGATGAAGGGCTGGCCCGCGGCAAGACATCGGCGTCTCTTGCAGGGTTTCGAGCCGGCGATCCGCTCAGCCGTGCCGAAGCGGTGACCTTCATCTATCGACTCGTTCAGGCGGGCGTCGAGGCGGCACCGCGTCCATTGACGGCTTCTGCTGCGTGTACCATCAGCAGTCAGGAGTTAAAGGATATCGCCGTGAGCGGGGTCATGATGCATGATTCAGAACAAACGGTGCTTGATCGGCTTGGCCAACCTAATCTGAAAGTGATCAGCCAATACGGCTTTGAATGGTATATATACAACGATGACTATGAGCATTACGTGCAAGTCGGCATACAAAGCGGCAAAGTGGTAGGTCTCTTGACAAACGCACGGAATTGGCAAACACCGCAGGGCATCGGTCCTGATTCAACCTATCAGGATGTCGTAAAGGCGTACGGGGAGCCGCTGGAGTACATCCTGAAGGGCAATACGCGGTATATGCAGGCGGCGGATCATGATGAACAGTCAGTCTATCAGCAGAAGGACTACTATCTTACTTTTTATTATGATAAGCATGAAGATCATCGGATCCTGGCAGTTCAGCTCATCGATCGACGTGTTGAAGAGCAGCTGAGGGGATTCTATGGTCAAGCCAGCGATGAGTTAACCAAGAGTTTCGAACGGCAGGTCTTCGAGCTGGCCAATGTCAGCAGGGTGATGCATGGTCTTGAACCTTTCACTTGGGATGACAGGGCTGCGTCTGCCGCTCGCAAGCACAGCAAGAACATGGCTGTGCAAGCCTTTTTCAGTCATACGGATTTAGCGGGACGATCCCCTTTTGACCGTATGAAGAGTGAAGGAATCCTCTACAGTACGGCTGCAGAGAATATCGCCTACGGGCAGCGGGATGCTCTGGAGGTTCATGCCGGCTGGATGAATTCGAAGAGCGGTCATCGGGAGAGCCTGCTCGGTTCCTATGAGAGACTTGGAGTTGGTGTCTATCTAGCCAGCGACGGCACACCATACTACACACAGAACTTCTATACACCGCGTACGGTACTTGGCCTTAACCGATAGAAATGGATCGAGTCAGACATCGCACCAGGATGTCTGATTTTTTTATTTGTATAATTTCATCGCTACAACTCTTTTTGTCCGGGTCTAGAATGGTTCGGCAAGGCAATAATGTTTCACTAGACCCACTTGATTTTTCCAGTGTATGATGGAAGGCGTATAAAGGAGGTCATGCACGAGTGGAGACCCAAGAACGAAGCAGAGTTGGTGAACGTGCGGTCTGGCTGAGCATATCAGCCTATATTCTAATGGCGGCGGTGAAGATCGCCATCGCTTATGTCTATCATTCCAATGCCCTTCTTGCCGATGGATTTAACAATTCCACGGATGTGCTCGCCTCTGCCGCGATCCTCATCGGACTGCGCATCGCTCGCAAGCCGCCGGATGAAGATCACAGGTACGGGCATTCCCGCGCAGAGACCGTGGCTTCGTTGGTAGCTTCTTTTATCATTGCCCTGGTGGGCTTGCAGGTCATCATCAGCACGATCGGTGAGATCGCCGATCACCGCTCGATTGAAGTGCCGGATATGGTAACGGCTTGGACGGCGCTGGGTTGCGGCATCTTAATCTATGTGGTTTATCTATATAATCTGCGGATAGCGAAGCGAACGAACAGCCTGGCGGTGCGGGCAGCTGCAATGGACAACCGGTCCGATGCCTGGGTGAGCTTCGGCGCCTTCATCGGCATCTCCGGATCGCAGTTCGGCCTGCCTTGGCTCGATCCCTTCACGGCATTGATCGTCGGCCTGCTCATCTGCAAGACCGCTTGGGAGATCTTTCGCGACAGTTCCCACGATTTGACCGACGGTTTCGACGAGCAGCTGCTGGAGCGATACCGGGAGACGATCAGAAGCACGCCGGGGGTTCGTTCGATTAAGAATGTCCGGGCGCGGATGTACGGGAACCAGATCTTCGTCGACGCGACGATCTATCTGGCGGATGAGGACATGAATGTTAGGGAGAGCCATCTCATCACGGAGGAGATCGAGATGCGCATGAATCAAGAACACGGCGTCGCCGAGACCCATATTCATATCGAACCTCGCAGCTGAGAGAAATGCCGGGCATCTGCTGAACGATGACATTCTGACCTCTTGAATTTATAATGTGGAGAGGGAGGTTAGAATGCGATGAATTTCATGGAGTTGGATTCGCCGGAGGAACGGCTGCAATTGATGCGGGAGCTGGCTTCTAAGTTTAGGGAGCAAGCGGAGCGCTATGATCGGGAAGGTTCCTTCGTTCATGAACATATAGAGGATCTGCGCCGTACGGGGTATACGGCGTTGACGGTTCCCCGCGCCTATGGGGGCAAGGAGATCAGTCTGTACGAGATGGTTCGCCTGCAGGAGATCCTGGCAACGGGGGATGGTTCCACAGCCCTGGCCATCGGCTGGCATGTGGGGATCATGAAGAATCTCGCTGAGAAGAACAGCTGGGACGAGAAGATCTTTCGCATGTTGTGTGAAGACGTGATGAAGGGTGCGCTGATCAACAGTGCGGCCACCGAACCGGCAACGGGGAGCCCGACTAGGGGCGGCAGCTTCCAGACGAAGGCCGTTCGCGATACTGACGGCAGCTGGGTGCTGAGCGGTCGCAAGACCTTCACGACGATGGCGCCGGTGCTGGATTATTTCCTCGTGAATCTGACTGTGGAATCGACGGATCGGGCAGCCAGCGTCCTGGTGCCGAGGTCGGCTGCCGGCCTCAGGATCGAAGAAACCTGGGACAGCGCGGCGATGCGCGGGACGGGCAGCCATGACCTGGTCCTGGAAGAGGTGCGTGTACCGGAAGATCATCTCGTGGAATGGCTGGAACGGGGCAGCCGGCAAGCGGCGGGATGGCTGCTGCATATCCCCGCTTGTTATCTGGGCATCGCGCAGGCGGCGCAGAGCTACGCTGTCCAGTTCGCGCGGTCATACGCGCCGAACAGCCTGCGCGGCCCGATCATCGAGCTGCCGAATGTGCAGACGAAGATCGGCGAGATGGAGCTGGAGCTGATGCGCAGCCGGGAGTTCCTGTATGCGGTCGCCCGCCGCTGGGATGAAGCCGATGAAGCAGCGCGCAAGGCGATGAAGCCGGAACTCAGCGCGGTGAAGATGGCAGTCACCAATGCCGCCATCGTCGTCGTCGACCTGGCGATGCGCGTCGTCGGCGCGCACAGCTTGGCGCTGAGCAATCCGCTGCAGCGCTATTACCGGGATGTACGCGCAGGGCTGCATAATCCGCCGATGGATGATATGACGGTGCAGCTGCTCGCTCAGACGGCGATTCAGCGGGAAGGAACAGCATAAACACGAGCACAAGAAACGACCAAAAGGCCATCTCCTAAGAAATGCGAATCTCAGGAGATGGCCTTAGTTCATGGTTCACATCAGAAGTATCTGCGCGGCGTATAGTCCGTCACCTTCGCCAGGATCCCTTCGATGGCTTCGAGGAGATCAGGGGTTAAGGTGATCTCCACTGCCTTGACATTCTCGCGGATCTGTTCCGGCTTGGTCGCGCCGATGATCGCTGAGCTGACACCCGGATGGCGAAGCACCCAGGCGAGGGCGAGCTGGGACAGCTTCATTCCGGCTTCCTGGGCAAGCTTCTCGAGCTCACTTACGGCTTCGAGCACCGAGCGCTGCATATAGCGCTTGATCCCCTTGCTGCCCGTCTCGCTTGCGGCACGGCTGTCCGCCGGAATGTCGCGGCCGAGCTTGTATTTGCCCGTGAGCACGCCTTGCGCCAGCGGCGAGAAGACGACTTGTCCGATGCCGCGTGCTTCACACATCGGCAGGATCTCGTTCTCGATATATCGTTCGAACATGTTATAGATCGGCTGGTTCACAACGATTGGACGCAGATTGCGTTTATCGGCGATATGTACAGCATCGACGATCTGTGCCGCCGTCCATTCGCTTGTGCCGGCATAGAGGACCTTCCCCTGTGCGACCAAATCATCCAAAGCGCGGAGCGTCTCTTCCAGTGACGTCTCATCATCATAGCGATGGCAGAAATAAATATCCAGATAATCCGTACCGAGGCGTTTGAGACTGGCTTCGCACTGCTCGATGATATGCTTGCGCGATAGCCCGCGGTCGTTGGGGCCGTCACCCATTGGAAAATACACCTTCGAAGCTAATACATAGCTGGAACGGGGATAGGGTTTTAGAGCCTGCCCCATGGCGATCTCACCTTCACCGCGGTTATAGACATTCGCCGTATCGAAGAAATTGATGCCGCACTCGAAGGCGGTTCGCACACAGGCGTCCGCTGCCTCCTTCTCGATCGCTGTGCCATATGTCAGCCAGCTGCCGAGGGAGATCTCACTGACCTTCAGACCGCTGTTTCCTACTCTCCTATATTTCACTCGTCTCACCCTTTCCATTCTTTTAATCAATATTATACCATGCACTGCTGGGATGGACAGGGTGAGATGCAGAATCGGGATGCAGAATCTCCTTGACATATTGATAAAGTTATGCCATATGCATTATTAAGAGGATATTTTCTTTATTAACGATGGATTAAGTTTAGATGGACCAAGCGATCTGGCAATCTGATGCAGAACCGGAAGAAGATGAAGGCATCGAATAATGTTTGGGAGGTTAGATCCATGAGGTGCAAGTTCTGTTCTGGTTCGGGTATGGTGAGTTGTAAGGATTGCTCGGGTGAAGGTATTGCATTAGGTCATCAGAAATGTTCCGCTTGTTCAGGAAGTGGAAGCGTATCATGTGTGGAATGTGAAGGCAAAGGCAAGGTGAACTTCTTCAAGCGTGTGCTCAGAAGAGCATAACACCAAGACTGCAAACTGCCGGCTGATTAAGCCGGCGTTTTTTTGTGACAAAAACCCAAAATTCCAGTATCTTACTATAAGGGTTTCTGATAAAATAAATAAAAGCTAGAAATAAATGTTGACGGTGGATCGCCTTTATCCTATAATTCATACATAAATACTTGGGATTAAAATCTCGATACATACCACATCGTCTAAAGCGTCCTCAGAGGCTCGTGAAGATCGTGGTCGGATATGTTCTGAAGAAGGGATGCGATCCAGTTGTTATTACCGGCAGCAGCTGTCGTGATAGCTTTGTTTTTTGCGATGAATATCGGTGCCAGCGGAGCAGCAGCGACGATGGGCGTCGCCTATGGCAGCGGCGCGGTGCCGTATAGGCGCATCGCCCTTTGCTTGGCGGCCGTCGGCGTCTTCGCAGGGGCTTATCTCGGCGGCGGTGAAGTGGTGAAAACCCTGGGTGAAGGGATCGTACCCTCGGAGCTGTTGTCCGTGCAGCTGGTCATCATCATCTTGTTATCGGCAACGTTGACCCTGTTCATCGCGAATCTCCTCGGCATCCCGCTCTCCACCAGTGAAGTGACCGTGGGCGCCGTAGTTGGTGTAGGGGTCGCATATCAGAAGCTGTACGTGAGCAATGTACTGACGATCGTCTCCTTCTGGTTCATCGTACCGATCGCTGCCTTGCTGCTGGCTTGGATCGGGGGATGGTTCATCCGCCGCTTGGAGCATAAGGACCATCGCTGGCGGGGCATCGGCAACGGACGCTGGAAGAAGTTTCTGATGGCGCTCGTCATCCTCATGGGTGTGTTCGAAGCCTTCTCAGCAGGGATGAACAATGTCGCCAATGCCGTCGGTCCCCTCGTCGGTGCGGGCCTGCTTGATGCGGAATCCGGCATCTTCTGGGGCGGACTGTTCGTCGCCTTGGGGGCAATCCTGCTCGGCGGCCGCGTTGTGGAGACGAACGGCAAGAAGATCACGAATCTCTCCCTTCTGCAAGGCTCGTATATCTCCGGAACCGGCGGACTGCTGGTGACCATCGCTTCGATCTACGGCATTCCGGTGCCGCTCACCCAGGTCACGACGACAGCGATCATGGGCATCGGCATCGCAGAACATGGGTTTCGCATCTGGCAGCGTAACATCATCGCGAAGATCCTCAAGGTATGGCTGGTTTCCCCATTGGTGTCGCTGGTCTTCTCTTATATGCTGGTGAAGATCTTCATCGATCCCGATCCGTTCATCGTCGTGTTGCTGTTTGCGGCATTGATCGCCACTTTGGGGCTGAAGAGCCTGTATCAGACGGTGCGCTCGGAGAAACGAATGATCCACGAAGACGGCGGCGGGATCTGAAGCAGGTTCACGAAGTTGAAGTTGGTCATGGGCTGAGGTTGGTGCATTCGATTGATGTTTTTGTTCAAAAGGTTGATGGAGTTAGTTGATTAGGTTGATGGAGTTGGTTCATTAGGACTGCTCTTAGGTTCACGGGCTTCACGGGCTCGGTCCTGGAGCAGTTTTTTGTTGGAAACTTTTGCACGATTTTGGGGCGATCGATTCCCAATATGAGGTTAAGAAGCGAGTCCGCTCATTCAGGGGTGATTCATGTATAATTTAATTAGGACAGATTCGGTTGAAAGCGAGGAAACGGGAATGAAATTCATACATACAGCTGATTGGCATCTGGGAAAAATCGTGCAAGGCGTCTATATGACGGAAGATCAGCGTTATGTCTTGGAACAACTGCTGAAAACCATCGAACAGGAGCGGCCTGATGCGGTGATCATCGCGGGGGATATCTACGATCGAGCAGTACCGCCTGCAGAGGCGGTGGAACTGCTGGACGAATGGCTGGAGAGGGTCGTCATCGATTTTGCGACACCGGTACTGGCGATCGCCGGCAATCATGACAGTCCTGATCGCTTGGATTTTGCCACACGAATCATGGAAGGACAGGGCCTGCATCTTGCTGGTCAGCTGAAACGGGAGATCAAGCCCGTCGTGCTGCACGATGATGCCGGTGAAGTACATGTGTACTTAGTGCCGTATGCAGACCCGGCCTGGGTGAGGTATCTGTGGGATGACGAGTCGATACGCACCCATGATGATGCATTGCGCGCAGTGCTTAGCAGCATCGCTGAGGGGCTCGATCCGAAGGCGCGCCATGTGCTTGTTGGACATGCCTTCGTAACTCCGGGAGGAGAGCCGTCGGAGAACACCAGCGACTCGGAACGTCCGCTTTCCGTGGGCGGAGCCGAACAGGTGCATGCGGAATATTTTGCGCCGTTTCATTATACGGCGTTGGGCCACCTCCATCAGGCGCACCACGTGCTCACGGAGAGGATCCGTTATGCGGGGTCGCCGCTGAAATATTCGATATCGGAAGAACATCATGTCAAGGGGTATTACATGGTGGAGCTTGATGCGAATGGCGCGGTCAAGGTTGAGAAGCGCACGCTGACACCGCGGCGCGATCTGCGCAGGGTCACGGCGTCTCTGGAAGAGATTCAATCCCACCCGGTAAATGAAGATTATGTGTTCGTGACGTTGACCGATGAGCATCCGGTGCTGTTCCCGATGGAGAAGATCCGTGCGGTCTATCCTAATGCGATGCATGTGGAACGGCAGATCCGCATACCGTCAGACGGTGAATCCGGTATACAGAAGGGAATGTCCAAGGTGAAGCGGGAGTCGGATCCGGCGGCATTGTTTGAAGGTTTCTATAAAGAGGTATTAGGCAGGGAATTAGATGATGAACTGAGGAGCATCTTCGCAGTGACCTATGATGAACTGCTCCGCGAGGAGGGGGAACGGGCATGAGACCACTTCGCCTGCGGATGACGGCTTTCGGTCCTTACAGGCAGCAAGAAGAGATCGACTTTACGCAACTTGGCGACCGGCGGCTGTTCGTCATCTCGGGGATGACGGGCTCGGGGAAAACGACGATCTTCGACGCGATCACCTATGCTTTGTACGGTTCTGCCAGCGGTGAGGACCGGGCGGATTTCCGCTTGCTTCGAAGCCACTTCGCAGACGAGGATACGCATACTTCGGTGGACTTCAGCTTCGCTGCAGGAAAGCGCACCTATCGCGTGTTCCGGCAGATGGCTCACCGCAAAGGCAACAACAAGCATGAGACCGGTGCGAAGGTTGAACTCTATGAGACGACCAGCGGTGAAGAGGTGCCCTGTGCGAGATTCACCGTCAGCGATGTGAATGCGAAGATCGAATCGATCATCGGTTTGACCAGAGAACAATTCATTCAGATCGTGATGCTCCCGCAAGGAGAATTCCGCAAGCTGCTTACCTCCGATACGGAGAACAAAGAAGAGATCCTGCGCCGGATCTTCCGCACGGAGCGTTATCAGAAGCTGGAGGAGAAGTTCTATGAGAAAAGCCGGCGGCTGAGAGAAGAAGTACAGGAAGCAGCTTCCAGGCTGCAGGTACATATGCAGCATGCTGCGGACAGCTTTCCGCTGCGGGAGGACAGCGCGCTTGCCGCGACGCTTAAGCAGGACGTTTACAGCCCGCAGCAGCTGATCGAAGGCATCAAGCAGGAACAGGCTTACTATACAATGCAAGTAGAGACATTGCAGCTGCAGCATGAGGAAGAGTCGCAGCGATTAGCACGTATCGAGCAAGAATATCGAGCGGCAGAAGAGTTGAATCTGAAGTTCAAGCAGCGGGAGCGGATCCGGGAACGTATCGAGGAATTGCGAAGCCGGGATGAGGAGATGGTCGAACTCGAGCGGCGATTGAACATGGCGGATCTTGCGGTACGGATCACTCCTTATGAAGATCATGCAGCGATGGCAGCCAGCGACGTTCAAGCGAAGAAACAGATGCGGCAAGCACAGGAACAAAGCCTTGCGAAATTGGAACTAGAGCGGCAAGCTGCTGAACACGCTTATAAGTTGGAGGAGGCTCGTGCGGAGGAGAGGAAACAGCTTGAGCTTGAGCTGAATCGCATGCGTGAACTGCTTCCGTCCGTGCAGAAGCTTGGGAAGCTCAAGCGGGAAGCGGACAATCTGCAGGCGGAGAAGTCAGCCTTGGAGGGACAGTTGGCTGAGCTCGAGAAGCGGATCACGCGCATGAGAGCTGCTAAACAGGAATTGGATGAGCAGATCCAGCATCTGGAAGAGGAAACATCCCAGCTGCCGGCCCATGAGTTGGAACTTGAGCGGCTGCGGCATAAAGCCAGGATGCTGAAGGAGCTCATTCAGCTGGAGCAGCAGATGGCGGAATATGAGAAGCAGGAGAAGGCCGGTCAGGAGAAGCTGGAGGAGATAAGCCGGGAACACGATCGGATGGAGGCGGCTTGGATCGAGGGACAAGCAGGTCTATTGGCTATGCACTTGCAGGACGGCAAACCGTGTCCAGTATGCGGCAGTCTCGATCATCCGCAGAAGGCCGTGCTGCAAGAGGATCTGATGTCCCGCGAAGCGCTGATGCACCTGAAGGAACAGCTGCGGCAGGCCGAACAGGAGGTGCATGCCGCTGCTGCCCAGGTCGCCGCCGCCCGCGGTACTTGGCAGAATCGGGCAGAGCTGCTTGATGAATATGGAATCGCACCGCAGGGGCTGGAAGAGCAGCTGCAAGCGGTGATCGCAGAAGGCAAGGAACTGTCATCTAAGACCGAGCTGTTGAGGAATAAGGCACAGCAGCTGGGGGAACTGCGGCGTCAGCGGCAAGGGATAGAACAGCAGCTGGACCAGAAACAAAGGGAGCGGGATGGCGTCGCTGCGCACTTGCAGGAAACCGCGCTGCAGTACAGCAAGCAGCAAGCGCTGTGGGAGAGCGAATGGCAGCGAATCCCCGAGACGATGCGCGATCCTGGGCAAGTCGAGAAGGGGATCGCCGATCTGGAGAAGCGGCTGCAGGAGCGGCTGACCGCATGGCAGCAAGCGCAGGCTCGGTTGCAGGAGGCGGAGAAGCGGCAAGTTGAAGCGGCAGCGCAGCTGGCAAGCGTTGAGAAGCAGCTGTCAGAAGCGGTGGATAAGGAGGCGCAGGCGCTGCAGCGCTTCGCAGAGGAGCTTGCCAAGGCGGGCTTCGCGGGAGCAGATGCGTACCGGCAAGCGAAGATGCCGGAAGCGGAGCGTAAGGCAGGTCTGGAGCAGCTGCAGGAACATCGCCGGAATCTGATGCTTCTGCAGGGTCAGCTGTCTGAGCTGGATCATGCGTTGCAGGGGCGTGAGCCGATTGAGCTGGGGGCATTGGAGCAGGGGATCGCTGAGGCGAAACAGCGCTTAGAGAAGATCACCTATGCACGGCAGAATGCTCAGCGCTATGCAGAGGAGACGGTGAAATGGGCGGCGACGATCGAACAAGCGGCTGCCCGCACCAGTGAGCTTGAGCGGGAGCATGGCAAGGTTCAGGAGTTGTATCAGATGATCAAAGGGGATAATCCACGCAGGATGTCCTTTGAGCGCTATATTTTGATCGATTATCTAGAGCAGATCCTGCACGCGGCCAATGTGCGGCTCGAACAGCTGTCCAACGGCCAATACAGGCTGATGCGCAGTGATCGTCTGGAAGCACGAGGCCGGCAGAGCGGTTTAGGCTTGGATGTCTATGACGCATACACCGGACAGAACCGCGATGTGAAGTCCCTCTCCGGCGGCGAGAAATTCAACGCCTCTTTAGCCTTGGCGCTCGGCATGACGGATGTAATCCAGTCCCATCAAGGCGGGGTGTCGATCGAGATGATGTTCATCGACGAGGGCTTTGGTTCCTTGGACGAAGAAGCCTTGCACAAGGCGATCGCCGCGCTGATCGATCTCCAGGCCGCCGGCCGCATGATCGGCGTCATCTCGCACGTCGCGGAGCTGAAGGAAGCCTTCCCGGCGGTCTTGGAAGTCACGAAGACGAAGGAAGGCTGCAGCCGCACGAAGCTGATCTTGAAGTGAGTGCAAAGCTGCGGCATGATAGCTGAAGCGCTGTATGATGGCTGAGGTGCTGCTGTCTGAGTCGATAAACAATGCTGTTCTACAGCGCGTAGTTGTATCTTACATTGTAACGCAACGATTCGGACTGCAAGGCAAACATCTTAAAAAACAAAGATTATCAACAAAAGCCAGTAAACGCAGGGATCCCCATACATCTTCCCACGTTTACTGGCTTCTCTTCTATAATATCCTTCTCCGCCACCAGCTGCGGTGCCGCTCCCTGCGGGGAGGAAGCTCCGCCGCCGAGGCGATCTCCAGTTCCGCATCCTGCACTTGAATCTCCCGAGATTGAATCGCCTGTGCTCGCTCTGTTGGCGTTTCGTTTGCCGTGGATCCGTCACGCCGCTGCTCCTCAGCTGAACGATGCCTTGCCGCTCGCTTGGATCGCTTCGAACGGGCATCATCGATCAGTTCATAGCGGTAATACCGATCCGTCGTAAGTTCATGCAGGTAATAGGTGCCCGGTTCGGTGAGATTGGCTAAGATCAGCTGATGGCGATTGAGCGGTCCGATGAGTTTCAAGCGGGGCAGGGATTGCTGCGCCGCATCGATCTCTGCTTGTCCTTTGGCAGCCAGCCAGATTCCGCTCCGGAGATAGAGCTGCAGTGAGATCAGCGTTGATAGACATACCGCCCCGGGCACATTGATGAAATACTGGATCAAGGTCAAGGAACCTTGCTCGCTTGCCTCAAGATGGGGGTAACTGCTCAGCAGAAGCAGCGTACTGAGAGCGGCAAAATGTACGATTGCAGGCCAAGCGGGATGGAGCCGCTTATTCGTCACGCCGTAAGCGAGCCAGAAAATCACGATGAGCCATGCGGAACAGGCGGCGATGATCAGGAGGGGCAGGATGAGTACGGGAAGCTTCGCCGGAAGACCGATATGCACAAGCCATGCCAATACAGCTTGGAACAGGATGTAGATAATAAAATTATGCAGGATCAGGTTCAACGTCCTGCGATACATCTTGAGCACCAAGCGTGAGGAGGTATGTTGATAGACGGTCAGAAAGATCAACCAAGCTGGTATGCCCAGCCAAGCGATCCAAGCCCAAGAAGGATCCGGTTCGTTCATGGCTTCGATAAACCAAGCTGCCCATTGCTCCATCCTGCTGCACACCTCCTTGCTTCGAATGATGCAAGTTTAGAGCTCAGATTCCCTGTTCAATGATGATTCATACTATGATCAGATAACAACCGCTTAACAAAACAAAGCAGATCCATGCATGAAGAGCGGCTCTGCAATTCGATGGCAAATGATTCTCTGGTGAAACTTTTCTCTATTATAGAATGGATTGTTCTCTCTGTCTATGTAAGGTACATCCCAGATCCATATGGTTCTACTCAGGACAAGGAGGAGTTACTTTTATGATATATTATTACTGTACCGAATAAGAACATGGTGGTGCCATCCGTGAAACAACTTTATAAGACTTTAAGACGAAAATTCAACAATATCAAATTGCGGAACAAATTGATCATCTCCTTCATCGTCGTCGTCTTCCTTCCGGTGACCTTCGTCGGTGTCTTCCTGACGAACGAACTGCGCCAGATCGCGTTAAAAGATGCGATGAAGCAAACGGAAGAAGCGATGGACCGGATCCAGAAGAACACCCTTGAGATTCTAAAAGTACCGATTGATGTTTCGCGGAACTTGCTGGTAGACGAACGATTGAAAAATATCCTCAGCACGGACTATCAGTCCCGCTATCAGCTCGTCGTGGCTTATCAGAACTATCCCGATATCGAACGCTATATCAGCTATAGCAATGAGATCGAAAATATCCGCATGTATACGCAAAATGAGACGATCATCTCCAACTGGGAGTTCTTCCCAGCAACCAAAGAGATCATCTCGCAGCCTTGGTATCAAGAGGCGATGCGCAACCGCGGGATTATCAGTTGGCACTACCTTCCCGATGAGACGAAGCGGAACGAGAAATTCCTCAGTTTAGTCCGTTTGATCGAATTCAATAATTACAAATATACGAACGTCCTCGTTATCACGGTGAGCAAAGAACAGCTTCATTCTGTACTTAGCAGCGAATCGCAGCAGACGGTGATCGTCGACGACAACGATCAGGTCGTCGCCTCCAATGTGCCGAGTTGGAGCACGCTGACCTTGGATGAGATCTTCCCGCATGTGGACCTGCCGGAGTACGGCACGATCGAGACGCGAATGGATGATGAACTGGTGAGGATCACCGTAGAACCCATCCGTCCTGAAGCCAGCGTCAATGGGCTGAGGGTCATCTCCGTTTATTCCGTCGGAGATATCGTGGCGGGCGCGAACCGATTCATACGTCTGGGACTGACGATCATCGTGGCGAGTGTGTTGTTCTCATTTGTCCTTATCTATTGGGTATCCTTGCTGCTCACGAAGCGCCTCATGACGCTGAGACAGCAGATCGGCCGTGCGGCGATCGGCGACTTGGACACGATGCTGGATATCGACGGCAATGACGAGATCGGTCAGTTATCGAGACAATATAACTTCATGATTCGCAGCATCAAAGAACTCATCGAAGAGGTCAAGCGCACCAACCGGCAGAAAGAACAGCTTGAACTCAAACAACAGGAGATCAAACTCAAGATGCTGGCCAGTCAGATCAACCCGCATTTCCTGTTTAATGCCTTGGAATCGATACGCATGCAGGCGCATATTAAAGGGCAGAAGGAGATCGCCGGCGTTGTGAAGATGCTTGGCCGCCTGATGAGGAAAAGCCTGGAGACGCAAGGCAACCATATTCCGCTAAAAGACGAGATCGATATGGTTCGCAGTTACCTGGAGATTCAAATCTTCCGTCACCGCGATCGGCTGGTCTACGAATTGACCGTCGATCCGGAAGCTGAGAAGCAGCTTATGCCGCCGCTCATCATCCAACCCTTAGTTGAAAATGCCGTAGTTCATGGAATCGAAGGAAAGGAATCCGATAAACCGCTGCAAGTGAAGGTGCTGGCAGTGTTAAAGGATGGCAAGCTGGTCGTGGAAGTGCGGGATGACGGCATCGGCATCAGTGAGGAGCGGCTCCAGGAGATTATGCACAGCCTCTATGCTCCAGAGGATGACGAAAGCCATCGCATCGGCTTAAGCAATGTTCATCATCGTTTGCAGATGTTGTACGGGAAAGAGTCCGGTTTAGAGATCGAGAGCAGAGAAGGGGAGGGGACGATCGTTCGCTTCAGCATTCCTTTGGCTCGGACGCAGCCGATGATTCAGGCATAAAGCAAGGCAAAGCTGTGATTAAGTGATCCGATTAGCAGAATGTTGCTGAACTTACATTGTCTGCACGATCTGAAACGACAACAGCTGTTGATTCAGTCGTCAGAAGCTTGCCGCGCGGATTGTAACGACAGTATCTGTTGACTCAGCGGGTAGAACGCCCGCCGCAGAGACTGAGACGACAGTATCTGTTGACTCAGCGGGTAGAACGCCCGCCGCGCGGATTGTAACGACAGTATCTGTTGACTCAGCGGGCAGAATGCCTGCCGCGCGGTTGAAACGACAGTATCTGTCGACTCAACATGCGGAATGCTCGTCGCACGGACTGAAACGACAGTATCTGTCGTCTCAGCGGGCAACAGTGCAGACACAACACAAAAACAACCTCCTGCAACTTGCAGGAGGTTGTTGGGATTGAGGTTGTTCTCCCTCACGGGGAACAACCTCATTTCTTATTAAGGGCTTGTTGAACTAAGGACTTAGTCTACTTTACCGCCCCAGAGTTCAACGCGTTCCTTCACATATTGCTCGAATTCGTCTTCCATCTTCTCAACGCCGTTGTTGATCAGCTCTTGCATGTAAGCATCCCACAGCGCGTCGAATTCGGACGGATCAGCAAGGATGATCTGCGGAATCCGCTGCCATGTGATCTCTTCCATGCGTTTTGCCAAGATGGCGTATTCCGAATCGCTCGGTACCGGAATATCCCATGCTGCACCCCAAGCCTTAACCGGGAACTCGTCTGGCTGCGGCCACAGCTCGATCCATCTGTCTACACCGTAATGAGCCAGCGTTTCTTTCTCGACTTTGTGATAGTTGTCGATAACTTGTTCCGGCCATGTCGTCGTGTAGTAGTTGCCGGTGGAATCCTTCACGCCGTCGCCGTAGCGGGCAGAGATGTGATAGAAGCCAATACCAGTTTCCTTAGCAAAGGCGTTTGCATCGTTGTTCTTGCGTTCCTGTACTTCAGGGAAGATGCGGCGTACGCCTTCTTCATCATAGTAGTAATGCTCGTCCTCGATTCCCCAGTTGATCAGGATTTGTCCTTCTTCAGATGCCAGGAAGTCGAGGAATTTGATCGCTCTTACTGGGTCCTTGCAGTTGACAGAGATTCCAGTACCCCAACCGCCCATGAATCCGGAGGATTGCAGCTGATGATCCTTGTATTCCTCAGTCAGCGTGATTGGGAAGTGCGCGTAGGTTTGCTCGAATTTGCCTTCAGCTTTCAGCGAGTTAACCGCGTCTTGGAAGCCCCAGTCTTGGTCGATAACCCCGACTACGCGGCCTGTAGCGATTTTGGCTTTGTATTGGTCTTCCTTCTGTGTGAAGGCTTCCGGATCAAGCAGACCAATGTTGTTGATATGGTTCAGCCAGCGGAAGTATTCTTTCTCTACAGGACGTCTGTAGTGGTAAGTCACCTCATATGTTTCTGGATCGATGTATACTTCACCGTCGTCCGGTGCACCGGTTGTCAGGAATGCCGGGTTCGTTACACCGATCAAGATCCGCCAGCCGTCAGCCAGGAATGTGATCCCGATGCGCTTCTGACCGTCTTGCGTCGTAGGATTTTCTTCAAGGAACTTCTTGATCGTTTCTTCGTAATCCTTAACCGTTTTTAGTTCTGGATAACCAGTTGCTTTCAGAGCTTCGTGCTGGATATGGAATGCACCGCCGATATCCATGTACTGGTGGTCAACGGCGTTCAATGACGGCAGGATATAGATCGCGTCATCGTCCTTGCTCCAACGCAGACGATCGATGTAATCGCCGTATACCTTCAGGATGTTCTGACCGTGCTCTTCGAGCAGCGGGCGAAGGTCGAGCAGTGCGCCGGCGTCAACCAGCTTCGCTGCGTCACCCTTCGGCGAGATCAGATCCGGATAGTCACCGCTTGCAATCATCAGCGGAATCGCGTTCTGGTCCATCGCGAATTGAGCTTGCAGCGTTACACCTGTACGGCGTGTGATCTCTTGTCCAACTTTGTCCTGCATGTTGTTCCAGTTCGAAACCGGGTCTGCACTGAACCAAGAGAACGTGATCGGATCAAGCGCACCATCGCCGCCGGTTCCTTGTTCTGTGTTTGTGCTGCTGTTGCCAGGGCTAGTGTTACCCCCGTTGTTGCTGGAGCCGCATGCTGCTAATGTGAGCAACGATGCGATGATGAAGAAAATAGCGACTAATCGTGTCGTTTTCTTCATTCGGTATACCTCCCCTTTGTGATAGTGTATTTGTATAACATCTGCTTACTGCAGCTTGAGTCAGCCGCGGTAAGCAGCTGGTTATACCAATGTTAGACGAAGCTTTAACGATTAAGCGTTAATTAAGCCTTAACCGCTCCAAGGGTCATGCCTTTGACGAAGTACTTCTGCAGGAACGGATAGACGAGCAGAATCGGAACTGTAACAACGATGGTGATCGCCATCTTAACGGATTGCGGCGATACGCGGGCCATGTTCTCAAGGACGCTTTGGCCGCGCGGTGCGCTCTGCCCGACGGTTGTACTCTGCAGAATCTTCTGCAGTTCATACTGAAGCGTCGTCAGCTGCGTGTTCATCGAGTTATACAGGTAGTTATCGAACCAGGAGTTCCATTGGCCGACGGCGACGAACAGGGCGACCGTTGCAAGCACCGGCTTGCAGAGCGGCATGATGATTCGCCAGTAGATCGTAAAGTCATTCGCACCGTCGAGTTTGGCGGACTCCTGCAGCACATAAGGCAGACCGTCCATGAAGGAACGGATGATGAATACGTTCCATGCGGATACGATTCCCGGTAGGATGTAAACCCAGAATGTATTGATCAGGCCAAGATGGCGGATCAGCATATATCCAGGGATGAGACCGGCGCTTAGATACATGGTCATCGCTAAGAATACCGATAAGAATCTGCGCAGCTGGAAGTCTCTGCGGCTTAAAGTGTAAGCGATCATCGAACAAGCGAAGACGCTGAGCACGGTCCCGATGATCGTCCTTAAGACGGAGTTCCTTGCGCCGATCAGCAAGGTGTCATAGCTGAAGATCGTCTTATAGTTCTCCAGCGTAAACTCTCTCGGCCAGATGTGAATGCCGCCTTTGACCGTATCCAACGAATCGTTCAAGGAAAGGGCCAACACGTGCAAGAATGGGTACAGCGTGGCGATGACAACGCAGATCATGAAGATCGTGTTGCTGATCTCGAATGCGATCTCGCCGGGCGACATTCTGCTGAACACCCGATTGTTGGTTCGTGCCATCATAAGTCCTCCTTCATCACATGATGCTTTCCTTCGTCGTTCGTTTCATGATACCGTTGGCGACCAACAGCAGAGTGATGCTCACGACGGAGTTAAAGACGCCGATCGCGGTACCGAATGAGTAGCGGCCCATATTGATCCCGTAGTTCAGAGCGTACAGATCCAAGACGTCGGAATATTCTTTGGTCAGGTTATTCCCTAAGAGGAACTGTTTCTCAAAACCAATCGTGGTCAAATGACCGATTGCCATGATTAAGAGAACAACGATGGTCGTACGAATACCCGGCAGGGTAATATGCCACATCATGCGAAAACGCCCCGCGCCATCGACTCTTGCTGCTTCGTACAGCTCTTGGTCGATGCCGGCCATCGCTGCCAAGTAGATAATGGCGTTCCAACCCATCTCTTTCCATTGGTCGACTGCTGTCAAGATATACCAGAACCATTCTCCCTTGCCCATGAAGTTAATCGGGGCATCGATGATTCCCAGCGTCATCAACAGCTCGTTGATCACGCCACCGTCGATCGACATCATCGTGGTCACCAAGCTGGCGACGACGACCCACGATACGAAGTGGGGCAGGTAGGATACGGTTTGCACGAAGCGTTTGAAGAATGAGAACCGCACCTCGTTCAGCAATAATGCGAAAATAATCGGTATCGTGAAGCCCGCGATCAGTCCGAGGAAACTCATCGCAAGCGTGTTTCTAAGTACTTGATAGAACTTCTCATCGGAGAAAAGACGGATGAAGTGTTCGAACCCAACCCATTCCTGTTCGAAGAAGCCCAGGTGAGGTTTGTAGTTTTGGAATGCATATGTCCATCCCCACAGCGGTAAGTAATTGAAGATAAAAACATAGATAATAAATGGAACGGACATCAGGTACAGCCAACGCTGTTGGAGAGCTGTCTTCCAGAAACTGTTTCTACGCACTTGCTGCAGTTCCAACGATGATGCGTGACTTCCGTTTAACTTTTTCACATTTCGCCCTCCTTTTTTAGGGATTTCTTATGCTTTCATGTTAAGGTTCTGAAACGTTTTCAGCCACCCAAAAGATTTGTATAAAAATCATATAATTTTTGTAGATCCATCTGATTTCCCGTTGAATTTGCTGTAACTCTCGAATGTTATAGCCCAAATTTCACAGGATTCGTTATAATGGAAGCGGGAATCCATACCAGAAAATCTGCACTGCAGCTCTAACTTCATTATTTTGCATCGTATGGATCAGTATTCGCAGAATCGAATCGGGAGGAAGATAAGATGACCTATGAGCACATCCGCTCGCTCGCCGAACGCATCCGCACCAATGTCAATCAAGTAATCATCGGCAAAGAGGAAATCATCGATCTGTTATTCATCGCCTTGATCACCTCGGGGCATGTGCTATTGGAGGACGTTCCCGGCACAGGCAAGACGATGCTCGCCAAAGCGATGGCGCGTTCCTTGGACTGCAGTTTCAAACGGGTGCAGTTTACGCCGGATCTTCTGCCAAGCGACCTGAGCGGCATTCATTATTATGACCAAAAGTCTTCAGAATTTGTCTTTCGCGCAGGACCGCTGTTTACCAACATCCTGCTCGCGGATGAGATCAACCGCGCAACGCCGCGCACCCAGTCCAGCCTGCTTGAATGCATGGAGGAGAGACAGGTGAGCATCGACGGCGAGACGCATCGCTTAGCGCGGCCGTTCCTGGTGATCGCCACACAGAATCCAATCGAAAGTCAGGGCACCTTTCCGCTGCCGGAAGCGCAGCTCGATCGTTTCCTGTTCAAAGTGAGGATGGGATATCCGACTCAGGAAGAAGGACTGGCGATCCTCCGCCGTTTCAAGGAGTCCAATCCGCTGGAAGAATTGCAACCGGTTGCAAACGCAGAACAGATCATCGAGGCGCAGGAGACCTATGCCAAGGTATCCGTGCATGATGATGTGCTTCGATATCTGCTTACGATCGTGGAGCGGACCCGCTCGCACGACGATGTGATGATCGGCGTCAGCCCGAGAGGAAGTCAAGCCTTGCTTCGCGCTTCTCAAGTCCATGCGATCCTTCGCGGACGCGATTATGTCACGCCGGATGATATCAAAGCGATGGCTAAGCCGGTGCTGGCGCACAGACTGGTGCTGCGAAGCGCACTGCGATATGAGGGGCAGGACAGCGGCGGTCGCTTGATCGATGCGATCCTGCAGGAGACAACAGTACCTTCGGAAGAACATCTGCTCAAGGATTCGCAGGGATGATGCGATGAACATCACGTGGCTGATCTTCATCGTGGTTGTCTTAATCATCGCACAAGGTTTGTTCTTCCGTAAGACAGGGCTCTGGAAGCTCGGTTACCAGCGGTATTTCCAAGTCACAACCTGTTATGAGGGCGATCAAGTGGAAATGGTGGAGCGCATCTCGAATCGCAAGGCCATACCTGTCCCTTGGGTGCGGTTGGAATCCTCCCTCAGCGCGAATCTGAAGTTCGCCCGGCAGCAAGGCCATATGATCCGAGAAGGGGAACTGTTCCAGAACCATCGCAGTTTCTTCAGCTTGATGCCCTATACACAGGTCATCCGCCGTCATAAGCTCACATGCGCGCGAAGAGGTGTCTATCCCCTTGACTCCGCTACACTCACCGTGGGAGATCTGTTCGGCATCTTCACGAACTATCGAAGACTTAGCTTGAAGGAGCAGCTCATCGTCTATCCGAAGCCGCTGCTGCCGGGACGGGAGGAACTTCCTTCCCACAGCTGGCAAGGGGATGTGACCGTGCGGCGCTGGATCGTCAGCGATCCCTTCATGCTCGCCGGTGTACGGGAATACCAATACGGCGATCCGCAGCGTGATATCAACTGGAAGGCCACGGCGAGAAGCGGCAAGCTGCAGGTGAATCAACACGACTTCACGGCAGACCGCCGATTGATGGTCTTGCTGAATGTTCAGGATCACGAGAAGATGTGGAATCAGGTTTCGGATGTCGAGATGATCGAGCGGGGAATCTCTTATGCCGCAGGCATGATTCGCGAAGCGATCCATGCCGGGATGGAAGCGGGATTTGCTTCCAACGGCTATGCTGCCAACGGGGAGAAGGAGCCGATTCGCATCGCGGCAGCCGGGGGTAAGGGGCATTATGAATACATTCTCGACCGGATGGCCCGCATGGAGATCGCACGGAGCGTCCCCTTTGACGTCCTGCTGGAACAGGAGATCCGTGCGGCGAGTTCGAACTTGGACATCGTGCTTATCACCGCTTATATGAATGATAAGTTCTATCAATTGAAAGAGAAGTTAGAACGGGCCGGCAACTCTGTCACGGTGTTAAGCCTTGCCCCATCGGTCCGCAAGGTGGCGGCCAATAGGGAAGACAACGATCTCCGCGGCGGGGAACATGAAGATATAGGTCCCAAGCAGGATGACGCACAGATCAGCAGAGCAGAGGTGATCCTATGAAGCTGGTTTATCAAGTTATCTTGCGCCCTGTCCTGGCATGGCTGCTAGAGACGCTGCTGGCGATGCCCGTTCTGCTGTTCGTCCATCTCTATGTGATCCCCGATCGAATGTTCTGGATCTGGATCATCAGCTTCGCATTATTCTATGTCCTCGGCTGTTTGCTGCGCAGGATCTGGTCGCGTCAGCCGCTCAGCTTGCGCCATCTGCTGTTCATGTTCATCTCCGCTTTGTACGCCTGGGCGGTGTTCGGACTGTCGGCGGCAGCGGCGATCAGTCTGCCCGCCGTCTGGCTTGCGCTGGTGAGAGGCGGTCTCTATGCGGCGGCGCCGATCCAGTTTGTCCTGACGAATACGTATTACGTCGTCAGCATTATGCTGTATTTTGCTCTGTCCGTCGTCATTCGATTCTCTGTCGAGATGGCGCCGATCGCCTCTTTAACCAGTTGGTTCGCGATGTTCGCTCTGGCGGTTTCGCTGTTTATGATGAATCAATATGCCTTGAATCGCGAATCCTTGCAAGAGGAACAGCAGCGAGTTGTAACCCGATCGATCCTGTGGAAAAACCGCCTGCTCATCATCCTGTTCGCCGGCTTCATCCTGCTGGTCGCAGGTTTTAAGCAGCTAGCTGAAGGGCTGCAGGCATTGTGGAATATGATCCTACGTATCGTCGTCTGGTTCCTGTCCTTGGGCATCGGCGGAGAACCTGCACAGCAGCCGCCGATGAATCCTAACCTGCAAGAGATGCTGCCTATGGAAGAGCAGGAACCTGCGCTGTTCTGGGTCATCCTTGAGCAGATCGCGATGTCCATCGCACTTGTCCTCGCTGTTGTCATCGGTTTGTTCATGCTGTATAAGATCGGAGAAGCTTTGATCAGCGGACTAAGGTATTTGTATCAGTGGTTCAAGGGACGTCTGTTTACCGATGAACTGGAACAAGCGGCAGCACTTGATTATGAGGATGAAGTGACACGGCTGGTCGAATGGAACGACCTCCGCAAGCAGTTGGGGGAACGCTTGCGGACCTTCTTTGAGAGGGAGCCGCGGATCAGATGGATCAGCTTGTCAAATAATCAGGAGCGAATCCGCTGCCTTTATCGCGAATCCGTTATACGTGCCATCCAAGACGGTTATCGCTTCCGGCCGTCGCTTACGCCAAGAGAATTGCAGGATGATGCGAATCGCTGGCGGCAAGGACAGGGTTGGATTACTAAGGAGCTTGTGCTGCTCTATGAACAAGCTCGCTATGGCGGGGAGGAACCCAGTGACCAAGAGATCGAACAACTTCGGAGCAGACTCCAGGAACGTAAGCCATAAGGGCCTAAGCAATATGACCGACCAGTAAAGAAAAGACCAACCAGCTCGAGTCTAGCGGGGCATGGTTGGTCTTTGTCACTTTACGACTTGTATACGTTCAATTTATCGTCTTGTGGCCCTCTAAGATGTCTGCACGCCCGTTGACGAATCATGAGCCGATCATTAACGGATGAAACGGAACCAGCTTAGATTCATATTGCCCTTGAATGTCAAGTAAACCTTATGGCTGCTTCCGGCAGCGCCGGTCACGCTGCAGGTGAAGGTATGCCACTTCTGCTCTTCGCCTGTTGCAGACACAGGGCATTCGCCGATAAGGGTGCCCTCCGGATCGCCGAGACGAATCTCGATGGTGCCCCCCTCGACGCTTGCTGCACGCACTTCGAAGGATGCGACGCCCTCGCCGAAATCAACATCGTGGAAGCTGATCCAATCCCCCGTGTCGATGCCGCTGATGCAGCTTCTGCCTTCCTTGCATTCATCGAGGTATACGCCTTCGTAATCGTCATAGTTGAAGGCATAGGTTACCTTCGTCAGATCGCGCGGCGGGATCGTCTCTCCATCGATGCGAATCTTGTCCGTCAGACGGATATCGCTGCTGGATGCGCCGATCATCAGAGTATAGGTACCGTTCTCAACCACATATTTCTCACGAGTAACATCCCAGATGGCAAGATCGCCTGCTTTCAGCGTGAAGCTGACGGTCACCGTCTCGCGCGCTTCAATCGATACCCGTTCGAAACCGAGGAGCTGTTTCAGCGGCCGAACGACGCGGGACTGATCTGCGCGGACATAGAGCTGCACAACCTCATCGCCTGCAACATCGCTGTTATTCGTTACATCGACATGGATCGTTACGGTGCTGTCCGCCGGGATGCGATCCTGTTCGATGCGGAGATTGCTGTAGGTGAACTCCGAATAGCTCAGGCCGTGGCCGAACGGGTAGAGAACGTCGCCGTCGAAGTATTGGTAAGTCCGCTTGCCCTTGATGATGTCATAGTCCATAAAGTCAGGCAGTTGATCGACGGAGCGGTACCAAGTGAAGTTCAGGCGGCCTGCCGGGTTGTAATCCCCGAACAGCACATCGGCGACGGCATTGCCCAGTTCTTGTCCTGCATGGGAAGTATACAAGATCGCTGGGACATGCTCGTCCACCCAGTTAATCGCGAAAGGATAGCTGCCGACGATCACGACCACGGTGTTCGAGTTCACTTTGTGCACTTCTTGAATCAAGCGCAATTGGGATTCAGGCAGCGTGATATCCGGACGATCCATGGTCTCCTTGCCGTTGATCAGCGGATGGTTGCCGACAACGACGATGGCTGCGTCCGAAGAGCGGGCAGCTTCCACAGCTTCAGCCAGACCATCGACAAGGATCTCCTGTTCGAAGAGATCTGCCTGCTCGAAACCGGATTCCTGGGTTTCTGCAACGCGGGCGTCCTCGTCCAGCCTTACAGCATGCTCGTTCCATGTGTTGATCTTCAGTTGATTGTTCTCCTCATCCTTGTCCAAGATCAGGACTTCCTTGGTGAACCAGCCGTAGATCTCATCCGCTGTTGCTGACAGATGCTTGTCATCGGTGGTGACATACTTGCCGTTCTGCAGAGCGCGCATCGTATGGCTTCTCCAGCCCCAATCGGTGACTTCCAGCTCCGCTGCCTGTTCTGGAGATGCCGCATCGACGAGCAGCTTGCCCTCTTCATCCAAGCGTACATAGCGTCCGCTTGCCACATGCTTCAGCTTCACGACGTCACAGCCGTTGTGATAAAGCACGTTATTGTTCATCTTCTCCGCGACAGCGCTGTTAATCGTAACGGCATACGGCAGGGTGCCGCTGTACCAGTCGCGGTAGACGACGCCTGCCAGCGGTCCGACGACGGCCACCTTCTTCAGCTTATCCGCCTTCAGCGGCAGCAGGTTCGAACTGTTCTTCAGCAGCACGGCGTTCTTGCATGCTGCTTCATAGGAGACTTCCGCATGTTCCGGAGCAAGGATCACGGACTCTTGAATCTGTGCATATGGATTGCGGTCCTCCGGATCGAATTCGCCCAAGCGGAAGCGTACACGGAAGGTGTTGCGCAGCGCGATGTCGAGATCGTTTTCCGTGAGCAGTCCTTCCTCCAGTGCGTCGCGGATCGCTTGTTTGGATTTCTCATGATCATCGGTGATGCTGTCGATGCCGCTCTTGATCGTATGGGCGACAGCTTCTTTGTAAGTTTCATAGTACTGATGTTCATCGACCGTTCCCAGCACATCGCCGGCGTCGCTGACGACGAAGCCGTTCATGCCCCATTGCTGCTTGACGATCCCGATCACGTCAGGGTTCAGGTTCGCAGGGACGCCGTTCACCGCGTTATAAGCGGTCATCATCGATTGAGCGCCGCCCTCTACGAAGGGGATTTCGAAGGCTTTTAGGTAGTACTCATGCATATTGCGCGGATCGATGCTGACCGAGCACTCGCCGCGTTTGATTTCATTGTTATTGCCGATAAAATGCTTCAGCGTAGCTGCCGTACGCAGGTAGAAGGGGTGGTCGCCCTGCATGCCGCGGACGAGGGAGGCTGCCAGTTGTCCAGCGAGCTGCGGATCCTCACCGTACGCTTCCTCTGTACGTCCCCAGCGCGGATCGCGTTCCATATCCACCGTCGGTGTCCAGATGGTCAGTCCATTGACCGCGGGGTCTTTGCGATAGAAACCGCGCGCCTCCGTACCGATGACTTCACCGATGCGATGAAGCAGGTCCTTGTCCCAAGTGCAGGCAAGGCCGATCGGCTGCGGGAAGGTGGTCGCTTCGCCCAGCCAAGCGACACCATGGGCTGCTTCGGTACCATGTTTATATTTGGGAATGCCCAGGCGGCTGACTTCATCTTGGTATTGGCACATCAGATTGATTTTCTCATCGCGCGTCAACCGTGACACCAGGTCGTTTACTCTTGTTTCCAGGGGGAGGTCCGGATTCTGAAACGGATATTCATAGGTTTGCTTTTGGCTTGACATGTCGCAGAATGCTCCTTTCACACCATGTTGGCTTGATTGTATCATTGCATTCGAAACGAAGGATACCTGCATTATTAGTTGCAAATCCTGAGTTTTTTATAGATGGAACTTCTATATGGAACTCATTGTTAGAACGATTCTGCCTTATGTTGCGCTCGCACGGCATTCTTGCGGCATGATTCTTACGGCACAACCCTTTGGACTTGCAGTGAACGATAAACCTTTCTAATCCCCTCGATAAAAATTGCTTAACGAGGACAATTCCTATAACATAAAGGTAAGGTCTAATAAGTGGCTAATATCTAAAATATAACGGGGGTTCAAACGATTGATGTACAAAGTGCTGATCGTAGATGACGAACCATTGATCCGGGAGGGTCTGAGCACATTGATCGATTGGGAGGATTACGGCTTCCAAGTGGTCTATGCAGCGAAGGACGGCTTGGATGCTCTTGAACAATATGATCGCATGCGCCCGGATCTCCTTATCGTCGATATACGTATGCCCGGCATGGACGGACTGCAGCTCATCGAGACGATCCGCAGTAAGAACTGGACTCCCAAACTCCTGATCTTGAGCGGTTATGCAGACTTCGACTATGCCAAAAAAGCAATCAAATGCAAGGTCGAAGGCTACATCCTGAAGCCTGTCGATGAGGACGAGCTCATCGATTATCTCGTCGAGATTAAGAAGGACCTTGATCGTGAACGTGAATTAGCCCGGCAATCGGGGCATTCATCACAAAGGCAGCGCGAAGCCCTGATCCAGTCCGTGCTGACCGGCGGCGGTGAATTCACAGGGAGTCTATCATCACGTGCCTAAGAATTGGACTTAGTATGGAAACAGTATCAAGTACTGCTCCTCCTCATCCAATTCGACAGCGAACATCAGGTCGACGTATTGAGCAAGGCAAGACAAACCCTTGAAGAATGGGCGGAAGAGAACGAATGGGGCGTTGTCTTCATGCGCGACCTGCAGATCGGCCTCCTGCTCCGCGGCAACTATCCCTCCATCACACAGCTGGCTAGACTCTACGAAGAGATCTCCAATGTATGGAAGGACCAAAACTTTAAATTCTACGCAGCCATCGGTCGGACCGTGTATCGTTTCGTTGATATTCACCGTTCCTATGAGGATGCTTTTGAGCTTCTTAAGCGTAAGTTCTTCGCACAGACGAGATGCATCCTGAGCAGGGAAACAGCGCCGGAACTTGTGGATATGATCGAAGGCGAAACGCTGGAAGAGGCATTCGATATCGATATCTATGCGGAGAAGCTGTATTATGCGATTGATGTTGCCAGCAAGGAGAGCATCCATAATCTCTTAGGCCAATTGCTGCTTGAGATGATGCGCTTCGATCTGTCAGAGCACGACGTGAAGACGGCATGCATGCAGATGATTCATTCCATCATGAATCGGCTGGTACAGCAGCATGAAGACCTGCGGACGGAACACCAAGAAGCAGCGTGCTGGATCGTTAACTTGTATCATTACGACTCGATCCATCAGCTGTTCGCGGCGATCGAAGAGCGGCTCCTCGAGATCGCGGGCCGCCTCGATGCGATGGGCAGCGATACGCTGGTGAAGCGGATGATCGATCTCATCCACCGCAATTATCACGAGAACCTTAAGCTGGAGTCCCTGGCTGAAGTCTTCAATTATAACAGCGCATATCTCGGCAAGATGTTCAAGAACCAAACCGGGGAATACTTCAACACATATTTGGATAAGGTGCGCATCGAGAAGGCAAAACAGCTGCTCGAAGAAGGGTTGAGGGTCTACCAAGTGGCCGAACGTGTCGGTTACACGAACGTGGATTATTTCCACAGCAAATTCAAAAGATATACGGGAACCGCACCTTCCGCCTACCGGCAGAACAAACAGAAGTCATCCAACCAATGACAACGTTATTAGCAGCATTAGCATTTGCGTGGGCAGTGTGTTGGCGTAGGGGGACGCGCGTTTAAAGTGTTTTCCGAAATTCGCATAGAAGCGTAACGCAGGTGTGGCGGAGGGAGCCCGTGCTCAGCAGCCCGACACCACCCCTGACACAAACGACACAATCACTAATAATATCTGATATCTGTTGCAGAAGACCGGGTTGTCCATATTCCGCTCGCGAACTATGATACAGGAGAGCCTTGACCAGGCTCTCTTTCTCATTGGATTACGTGAATACGATATCACGCGAACTAGGAGGGACAAGATGAGTAGATTGACATCAGCTAGCCGGAGTTGGAAGCTGTGGTACAAGCAGCCGGCTCAGGAGTGGGAAGAAGCACTGCCGATCGGCAACGGCCGGCTGGGCGGCATGGTGTTCGGCGGCGTGCAGGAAGAACGCATTCAGCTAAATGAGGACACGCTCTGGGCAGGTTTTCCGCGGGATACGATCAATTATGAAGTGCAGAGATATCTCGGCAAAGCCCGCGAGCTGATCTTCGCAGGGAAGTATGCGGAAGCACAGGCGCTGATTGAGCAGCATATGCAGGGCCGGGATGTAGAGCCCTATCAGCCGCTTGGCGACCTGCACATAGAGATAGAGGGCATATCCGAAGATACGGCGTTCAGCAGCTATCGCCGGGAACTGGATATCGAGAACGGGATCGCGGCCGTAACCTATGAATGGAACGGGGTCCGCTATGAGCGGGAGTATCTGGTGAGTGCACCGGATCAATTGCTGGTCGTCCGCATTCGTGCGGATCGCGAACAGGCTATGAATCTCAACATTCGGCTCAGCACCCCGCATCCCCATGTGGTGGAAGTTACCGAAGGAGCTAAGGGAGCAGCTGGACTGCTCATGACCGGGCAAAGTCCGAGCCATGTGGCGGACAATTATTTCAATACTCACCCGAATCCGATCTTCTATGAAGAGGATCATGGATTGCGCTTTGCGGTACAAGTTCATGTGGAAGCGGAACAAGGCACGGTTGCTTCCACTGAGGACGGCATGCTGCAAGTACGCGGGGCTACAGAGCTGACGATTCGTCTCTCCGCAGCGACAAATTTCCGCGGCTTCGATCAGCATCCCGATGCGAAGGACGGCTTGGCCGTCGTGCGCAGTGCTCAGTGGCTCAAGCAAGCCGAGGGATATGCTTATGAGGAACTGCGCGAGCGTCATGTGCAGGATCATCGGGAACTGTTCAACCGTGTGGATCTCCGGCTGTACAAGGAAGAATCAGCGACTGAAGAGAATTCGGCAGAAGAACGGGTGACGGCACTGGCGACGGATGAGCTGCTGGCGCAGTATCGGGAACATCATACGGAGGCTGATCATACTTGCGCGGCATGCGCATCGCTGGAGGAGTTATATTTCCAATACGGGCGATACTTGCTCATGGGTAGTTCCCGGCCGGGCACGCAGCCGGCGAATCTCCAAGGGATCTGGAACGACCGCGTGCAGCCGCCGTGGAACTGCGACTACACAACGAATATCAATACCGAGATGAACTATTGGCCGGCAGAGGTGTGCAACCTGAGTGAATGCCATGAACCGCTCTTAACGATGCTTGGCGAACTGGCGGTTACTGGCAGACGAACTGCTGCCATCCATTATGGGGCCCGCGGTTGGACGGCGCATCATAACGTCGACCTTTGGCGGATGTCGACGCCGACCGCCGGCGACGCAAGCTGGGCGTTCTGGCCGCTGGGCGGAGCATGGCTTGCGACCCATCTGTGGGAACGGTATTTGTTCCAGCGGGAAGAACAGTATCTAAAGGAATACGCCTATCCGCTGCTTAAGGAAGCAGCGCTGTTCTGCCTGGACTGGCTGGTGGAAGGTCCGAACGGCTATCTTGTAACGAATCCAGCAACATCGCCGGAGAACAAATTCCTCGATGAAGAAGGACGGCCATGCAGCGTATCCATGGCGACAACCAGCGATATCTCGATCATCCGCGAGCTGCTCCAGATCTGCCTGGAAGCGGCGCGCATCGTAAGCGGCGAATCCGGCGATGAGGCGGAATTTACCGCAGAAGTAGAAGCAGCGCTGAAGCGCTTGCCGCCTTATAAGATTGGTCAATATGGTCAGCTGCAGGAATGGTACGAGGACTTTCCTGAGCATGAGCCTGGGCATCGCCATTTTTCCCATCTGATCGGACTGTATCCGGGAACGCTCATCCATGAGGGAACGCCGGAATACATGGAAGCTGCCCGCAACACGCTGAAACGCAGACTGGAACATGGCAGCGGTCATACGGGCTGGAGCTGTGCATGGCTTATCAGCTTGTTCGCGCGCCTGCACGACAGCGCATCGGCGCACCGATACGTACAAACTTTGCTGACCCAGTCGACGTACTCCAACCTCTTCGACGCCCATCCGCCGTTCCAGATCGACGGCAACTTCGGCGGCACAGCCGGCATCGCGGAGATGCTGCTGCAGAGCCACCTCGGCTCGATCGATCTGCTGCCGGCGCTGCCCGCCGTGTGGCGTACGGGTTATGTGCGCGGCCTTCGCGCCCGCGGGGCTTTCGAAGTGGATATCGCTTGGCAGGACGGGCGTCTGAGCGAAGCGCGCATCACATCGCTCAAAGGCGGTGCATGCCGTGTGCGCTATCTGGGCGCAGGTTCCGCAGGGGCCGATGCCGCAGATGCGGGTACGTTGGACATGGTAGACGAGGCCAAGGCCGCAGCAGCACTGACCATCACCCGCGAGGATGGAAGAGAAGTGCCTGTGGATGCGAGCGGCAACTTCGTCACTCAGGCCGGCGAACGCTACTTGATCCGTTTGCGCTAATATCGTTTGCATGAACATGATAGAAGCCCATATCTGAACGTGACCGGGAAACGGCAATTGGCAGATGTGGGCTTATTTGTGTTCAGCATGCGTCTATTGGCTCGGTTCTCCTTGCTCCAACCCTAGATTCATATTGAAGCATCTCAAAAATAACGGAAGTCAAATCTCCACTATTCTGCGAAAAGAGGCGATTTTGGCGAATTAGTGGAAGTCAAACTTCTCTTATTTCTTCCAGGCACGCAAGTTCGACGGGAAATCGGGTGTTTTATGGAAAATAGCGGAAGTTTGGATTGCACTATTTTCACAATACCCGCAACATTCACAAAATAAAGGAAGTATTGCTTCCCTTATTTGCGCCCTGATCGAAAAAATATTGATGCAATAGGCTGAAGTGGCGTGCAGGATCGCAGCAGCATGATGGCGACGAAGAGCGCATTCCTGCTTATCCTACGGAATAAGCGGGACTGTTCTTATTTGCCTTGGATGATGACACAAATGCTGATACAAAGATTATAGACTTTACAGCGGTACATGGACTACAATGAACGCGATGGAACAAGATTGGGGGATTGCAAACATGGCAAAAACTTTCGATGTCATCACCTTCGGGGAATCCATGGCACTGTTTACGCCGCTGAGGGAGCAGTCGCTGGAATTTGCCGATCTGGTCAATCGCTCCTTTGGCGGGGCGGAGAGCAATGTAGCGATTGGCTTGGCCAGACTGGGTGTGCGTGTCAGCTGGTTCGGTCACTTGGGCGATGAGCCGCAGGGCAGATATATCCTAAAGCGCATTCGCGGAGAGAATGTTGACGTCAGTCAAGCCCGCCTCATCCCGTCGGCCAACACCGGACTCATGATGCGACATAAGGCAGCTGGCCGTGAAGAGGTATTCTATTATCGGCGGAATTCCGCTGCGAGCATGATGAAGCCCGAGGATCTCGATGAATCGTTCATCGCACAAGCGAGCATCCTACATATTACGGGCATCACGCCAGCTCTCAGCGACAGCTGCCGCAGGACGGTGCAGCGTGCCGTCGAGATGGCGAAACAGCACGGTGTCAAGGTGAGTTTCGATCCGAACCTGCGCTTGAAGCTGTGGGCCATCGAAGAAGCGCGCGAGGTATTGCTGCCGCTGGCTCAACAGGCGGATTATTACCTGCCGGGGATGGATGAGCTGAAGCTCTTGTACGGCGAGCAGGATGAAGAGCGCGTGCTTGAGAAGGTCAAAGAACTTTCCGCCTTGAGTGTGGTGAAAGGCGTGAACAACACGAACGTCATCATTCACCAAGGCCGTATGACGGCGGTTCCGTATGAGAAGATTGACAACGTTGTGGATACGATTGGAGCCGGGGACGCCTTCGCCGCTGGACTGCTGGCAGGAATCGTTAAGGGATATTCGCCGGAAGAGGCCGTGCGCATGGGGAATCTCTCTGCGTCCTTCGTCATCCAGGGACACGGTGATTGGGAACTCGTCCCGACTTGGGAGCAGCTGGAACTTGCGATGCGTCAAGAAACTATCGTAGAAAGGTGAATGGGAGAATGAGAAAATACCAAACGATTCAGCACATCCACAAAGCCGGAGTTGTTGCAGTGCTGCGGGGGAAATCGACGGAAGATGTTGCAGCAATGGCTGAACAATCCATCGCCGGCGGAGTCCGGATCATCGAAGTGACGATGACGACGCCGGGCGCTCTGCAGGCGATCCGCATGCTCGTTGACAAGTACAGCCAAGATCAAAGCGAGCATCGGCCGATCATCGGCGTCGGCACGGTATTGGATGAAGTAACGGCGCGATTAGCGATTCTGGAAGGCGCTGAATTCGTCGTCAGTCCGGCTTTCCAACCGGAAGTGGTAAAGATGTGCCATCGTTACCGTGTGCCGGTGATGCCAGGGGTGGTTACGATCGCAGAAGCACAGGCAGCGATGGAGAGCGGTGCAGACATCGTGAAGCTGTTCCCGGGCAGCATGTTCAAACCGAGCATCATCAAGACGCTGAAAGGACCGCTGCCGCAGCTGAACATCATGCCGACGGGCGGCGTGAATCTGGACAATATCGGAGAATGGTTCAAGGCCGGTGCGTTCGCAGTAGGCATCGGTTCGGATCTGACGAGCGAGGCGGAGAAGACCGGAAACTACGGGTTGATCAGCGAACGTGCAAAGGCTTACACCGAAGCAGCCGCACCATATTTGCAAAACCGTTAAAATTCTCACAAAAAAACGCAGACATTTCGCCACAGATAATCTATAATATAAAATAACAACGTTGGTATTTTCGGAACGTTGGGATCAGCGGCGTTAAGACGACGTCAAGTTGCAGTTTTTTTATATAATTGAAAGGGTGGGTCACATGGATCTCTTTAATCTGCAAGGAACAACTTCTGTCGTCATCGGCGGCAATGGCGTGCTGGGCAGCGCCATGGCCTCTGCTCTGGCGGCATACGGCTCGAAGGTTGTCATCGTCGGGCGCAATATGGAGAAGGCTGAAGCCGTCAAGCAGAAGATCGAACAAGACGGCGGCGAAGCGATCTGCTTACAGGCGGATTCCACGAGCAAGGCGGATCTCGAGGCCGTTCTCGATGAGGTGCTGAAGTGGACAGGCCGCGTGGACACGCTGATCAACGCCTCCGGCGTGAACAGCTCCACACCGTTCTTCGAACTGGATATGGAAGAATGGGACCGCATCATGGATACGAACCTGAAGAGCGTCGTGCTTGCGTGCCAGATCTTCGGCAAGCAAATGATTGAGCAGGGCGAAGGCGGATCGATCATCAATATCTCCTCCGTATCGTCTGGACCGCCGCTGTCCCGCGTCTTCACTTACTCGACATCTAAGGCCGGTGTGAACAGCGTTACCCAGTACCTGGCGCGTGAATTTGCGCCGCACCGCGTCAGAGTGAATGCGATCATCCCGGGCTTCTTCCCGGCGGAACAGAACCGCAAGATTCTCGATGAGAGCCGCATCGAATCGATCATGCGCCATACGCCGATGGCTCGTTTCGGCGAACCGGAAGAATTACAAGGCGCCGTCGTCTATCTGGCTTCTTCGAAAGCTTCTTCTTTCGTGACAGGATCCCTTCTGCGCGTCGACGGCGGGTTTGGAGCGATGACGATATGAGTGATCTGCTGCACGAATTAGTCAAGGATATTCCGATCCCGAAGATGGTGCGCATCCGTCAGAAATTCGATGCGACACAGCTGGAGGATCCGCTCGGTGAGCTGCAGAAGCAGCTTCAGAATCATCCCAAATATCAAGCGGTGCAGCCGGGACAGAAAGTCGCCGTTGCCGTGGGCAGCCGCGGCATCTCGCGTATCGATGAGATCACGAAGACGACGATCGATGCGCTGAAGGCGAAGGGAGCAGAACCCTTCATCGTCCCATGCATGGGCAGCCACGGCGGGGCTACCGCCGAAGGGCAAGCGAAGGTGCTGGAACACCTCGGCATCTCGGAAGAGACGATGGGCGTGCCGGTGCGCTCCTCGATGGAAGTCGTGCTGCTGGACCGCCTGCCGAACGGTCTGCCGGTCTACTGTGACAAGATCGCCGCTGAGGAAGCGGATGCGATCGTCGTGATCAACCGTGTGAAGCCGCACACCGCTTTCCGCGGGGAGATCGAGAGCGGACTGATGAAGATGATCTCGATCGGTCTCGGTAAGCAGAAGGGCGCGGAGGCCTGCCATCAGCTTGGGTTTAAGTATATGGCAGAGAACGTGCCGGCCATGGCTAAGCGGATGATGGCTAAGCTGCCGATTATCTTCGGAGTCGCCATCGTCGAGAATGCCTATGATAAGATCTTCCACATCGAAGTCATCGGTCCCGAGGAGATGGAAGAACGGGAGAAGGCGCTGCTCGTCGAAGCGAAGAACCGCATGCCGAAGCTGCTGTTCGATCAGATTGATGTGCTCGTGATCGATTACATCGGCAAGAATATCAGCGGCGACGGCTTTGATCCGAACGTTGTCGGCCGTTATCCGACGCCATATGCTTACGGCGGACCGGAAGTGACGAAGATCGCGGTGCTCGACTTGACGGAGGAATCCAAGGGCAATGCCAACGGCGTCGGCACAGCGGACTTTACGACGCAGCGGCTTGTCGATAAGACGGATTGGCCGGGAACCTATGCCAACGGGCTTACGTCCACCGTTGTGTCCCCAACCAAGCAGGCGACAACGCTGGCCAATGACCGCGACTGCATCAAAGCGGCGATTAAGACTTGCAACATCTTGGACTATACCAAGTGCCGCCTTGTGCGCATCCGCGATACCCTGCATCTCGGTGAGATCGAGATCTCGGTGAATATGCTGGAAGAGGCGAAGCAGCATCCGCAGATCGAGATCATCAGCGAGCCTTATGAGTGGGAATTCGACGAAGAAGGGTACTTGCCGAAATCTTAACTTGCCAACATGGGCTGAAACCTTAGACAAGACATCAAATAACGATACTGTATCCATCTGTTATGCAATATGATGATTATAGGGAGCAGGGAGCAGGAAATTGTGTTGAGATCAGATCTGCCGGCTGACAGGTGACGTGCTGCGCATGGAAGCTTAGCAGCAGGTTGCTGCAGTCGGCAGATTGAATGAGAGGGGATGAAACCGTGCCGCAGGCGAAATATGACAAAGTCAAAGACATCTTGCGCAGCATGAAATCGGTCGTTGTGGCTTTCTCCGGAGGGGTGGACAGCACGCTGCTGCTTAAGGCAGCATTGGATGCGCTTGGGCCAGAGCGCGTGCTTGCTGTGACCGCCGCATCGGAGACCTATCCGACACGCGAGATGCAAGAGGCCGTTCGTATCGCAGAACAGCTGGGCGCAAAACACAGGATTATCCAAACATCGGAACTCAATATACCAGGCTATAAGGAAAATACTCCGAATCGCTGCTACTTCTGCAAGCAGAATCTGTTCCAACATCTGCAGGTCTATCTGGAGAAGGAAGGTTATGAACACATCGTCTACGGATTGATCGCAGATGATATGGGCGAGCATCGGCCGGGTTACAAGGCGGCGATCGAGCAGGGAGTGCGCGGACCGCTGCAAGAAGCGGGACTGTACAAGTCCGAGATTCGCGAACTCTCAAAACAGCTCGGTCTGCCGACGTGGGATAAGCCTTCCTTCGCTTGTCTCTCCTCGCGGATCGCTTACGGCGAGATGATCACCCAGGAGAAGCTGACGCGCGTCGATCGTGCGGAGAGTTTCATCATGTCCCTGGGCATCCGTCAGGTGCGCGTACGCACCCACGGCCAGATCGCGCGGATCGAGGTCGAAGCCGGGGATATGGCGAAGCTGTTGGAGCATCGTGAAGAGATCATCAATGCTCTTACTTCATACGGCTACACCTTTGTGACCTTGGATCTCGGCGGTTATAAGAGCGGAAATTTGAACAAAATGTTAGGGAAGCAGGCCCAACCGATGACAGCGCAGTAATGCAGCAACAATACTAAGTGTAAGATTACAATGTCGGAATGCACGCTGGAATGCACGCGGGAATTATAATGCGGGAATTATAATGCAGGAATTATAATGCGGGAATTATAATGCGGGAATACAGTGCGGGAATACAGTGCGGGTATGCTGTAATATTCAAAACATGCAGTTACTCTAATGGTTCAACAGTTGCGGCGGAAAATCATTACCAATTACGATGGTACAGTGGTCATGATGGAATAACCATGGTACAGTAAGGTATAGAAACTAAGTTAGAACGGATTAGGATAGAACGGAGCAGGCGCATGAGTTTTGAAGATCTGGGTTTCAGCAAAATAGATATCGACCGCGAGGCGCGCACCGGCGCGCCTGAGATCATATATGGCATGGGTAAGACACCCGAGCAGGCGGCAGCGATATTCGCCAGAATCGCCGCAAACCATGGCAGAGCACTGGTCACCAGAGCGGATGAAAGACTGGCCGAAGCGATCCTGAAGGAGTATCCGGATGCGGTGTATAATCCCGTTTCACGTCTTATCCGGTATGGAACACCTCCCCGGCGATATCCCGGCATGGTAGCGGTGTTAAGCGGCGGAACATCGGATATTCCGGTAGCTGAGGAAGCCGCGGAGACTGCGGAGTGGCTCGGCTGTCAGGTGGATCGCATCTATGACGTAGGCGTTGCTGGGATCGATCGGTTGCTCGCGCAGCGTGAACGGATTCGCAAGGCGAATGTAGTTATCGCAGCAGCGGGCATGGAAGGGGCGTTGCCCAGTGTGGTAGGAGGGATGGTGCGCCGTCCGGTGATCGCCGTTCCGACATCCGTTGGGTATGGAGCCCATCTGCAAGGTTTGACGCCGATGCTGGCGATGATGACGTCATGCGCGGCTGGCGTTACGGTGGTGAATATCGACAACGGCTTCGGCGCCGGGTATTATGCTGCGTCCATTCAACAGCTCGTTTGGGAGGCAAGACATGGCGAAGACATTGTATCTTGATTGTTACTCCGGCATCGCCGGCGACATGACCTTGGCAGCACTGGTCGATCTTGGGGCTGATCTCGAGCGCATCACGGCGGAACTGAATAAGCTGCCCATCGACCCCTTCGAGATCAAAGTTGAGCATGTCGTAAAGCAGGGGATCTCGGCAAAATATCTGAGGATCGATGTTTCGGAATCACACCATCACCACCACAGCCATGGGCATCATCATGATGGACATACGCACACGCATGAACATCACCATGATGGACATACGCATACTCATGAACACCATCATCATGACCATGCACATATGCATGCTCACCATCATGACCATGTCCATCGCAAGGCTGCTGACATCATCGCGATGATCGAGGCCAGTGCTCTTCCCCCAAGGGTGAAGCAGCGCAGCACGAAGATTTTCCGAGTGATCGCTGAAGCCGAGGGCAAGATTCATGGCATGCCGCCTGAGGATGTGCATTTTCATGAAGTAGGTGCGATGGATTCGATCATCGATATCATCGGAGTATGCATCGCTCTTGAGCTTCTGGAGATCGATGAGATCATCGCCTCTCCTGTACCGACAGGCTATGGCCGCATCAAGATCGCCCACGGCTTGTATCCCATCCCCGCGCCGGCAACCCTCGAATTGTTAAAAGGGATTCCTTTGTCCGGACTGCAAGCTGAGGGAGAGCTGACGACGCCGACAGGAGCAGGAATTCTACAAGCATTATGCAGCCGTTTCGGTCCGCTGCCAGCCATGCAGGTTGTACGCATCGGGTATGGGGCGGGCAAGAAGGATTTCGCGCATCCGAATGTGCTGCGTGCGGTTTTGCTGGAAGAGCCGCATACTCATACTGCTGGACAAGCCCATGGGGAACAGGAAACCCGCGAACCGCTCATCGTGATGGAAGCGCAGATGGATGATTACAGCGGGGAACAGTTCGGCTATCTAATGGAGCGTCTCTTCGAGGCTGGAGCGCTGGACGTCTATTACACACCTGTTTATATGAAGAAGAATCGCCCGGCCATCTTAGTCACTGTACTTGCCCGGCCGCAGGACGCGGATGTATGCGAATCACTGCTTCTCACGGAAACATCGACTCTGGGTGTTCGCCGCAGCCATTGGATGCGCCAAGCCCTGGGACGCAGATGGGTGACCGTGTCGACGAAGTACGGAGAGATTCGCGTCAAACAAGCGCTGCGCAATGGGAACGTCGTCCATTCATCCCCTGAATATGAGGATGCGGTTAAAGCTGCTCGTCAGCATCAAGTTCCCTTGCCAAACATCTACTACGAGGTGATTCGGAATACGAAGGAATGAATATTTTGCCCCCGGCAGCATAGATGCCGGGGTTTTTTGTACGCTTTGTTGATTAAAGGGATCGGAATGTTCCGTTAAGTAGGTCGTAAATTGAATTAGATGGGGATCGTAGAACGGAACGGGGGAACAGAAATGAGACGGTACTGGGAATGGAGTTGGGAATGGGCCTGGAATGAAATGAGGAATGGAATTGAGAATGGAATTGCTAACGGAACCTGGATGCGCTATTTGTGAGAATTAGTCCAATATGGCTGAGATAACGGAACAGTGATTCCTTATTTCCTTGATTTACATGTAAAATCCATCCTAAAATAGAGAATAACGGATCGTAGTTCCGTTACCATGCATGATCTGCTTAAAAGTATCAAAATAAGGCTCTGTAGTTCCGTTACAATTTTTACGTGTACTGTTCATACGGTTTGAGGAATCGATTTGCGCTTGTAAATCTGAAAAAATGCCGATTTGGTGTGTGCAGCGGCAGGGTCGCAAGTGAGACGACAATATTTATTGACTCAGTGCACGCAAACACAAATCATACATGAGACAATAATACGCATCGACTCAGCACGTGCAGAAACGGAATTAATGAGAATCAATAAAACACGTAAAAGGGCAGATCCAAACTGATCACCGTACCATGCACACCGCACCTTATACCTCGCATTCACATCGGGATAAAGGTATAATAAATATACTGCGATTTTATGGCTGATTGTTGGCAATCTGCCGTAATGATTAGCAGCTGAAAGCAAGTGATCGCATCGATCACGTGAGCTGTACATGTATATGATCCGAACATGATCTGCGCATATGATAAGCACATGATCCGCGCGCGATCCGCATACGATCTGCGCAAGATCAACATCGCGTACATAGCAGTCAGTGGATCGGATGAGAAGTTGAAGGGAGGCTTGACGTGAAGATCTGGCAAGAGTGGAAGTGGTGGATCATCTCAGGTCTGGCAGCATTTGTCTTGCTGGGTGCAGGGGCTTGGTATTATTACACGATGTATGATATCACCCGAATTAAATCAACGCTCCAATGCCAATGCGCACCGATTGATCTGGAATCGGAAGTGAAGCAGGCGCCCCTCGTCTATCAAGGGCGGGTTACGCGAATCTCCCGCAGCTTGGATGGAACGTATAAGGTCATCGTCAAGCCCGAACAAACCCTTAAAGGTCATCCAATCGAGGAACCCTTCCTCGAATTCACCGTTGAAAAGTCCTGTCCATATCCTTTCCGTAAACAGCACTCATACTTATTCTTAGTGCCTATGTCCCAACCAGGCGAAGAGCAGATCCCGTTGAATGAATGCAGCCTGATCTTAAATGCAGACGATATCGATACGATGGAGCGGATCTATGAATGGTTGAGCCGTGAACCCGCTTCGCCGGCAGATGAACAAGGCTCTCCGTCAGCTGATCGGACAAGCTCCCATGACGGTGCAGAACGCATCTTCGATGCGATGCAGTCCGAGCTCTACAGCATTCGAATCGAAGAGGATCAATACAAGACCTGGCTGTACAATGCCGGGGATCGATTGTTCTTCTATTCGCCGCAGGTGAAGATCAGCTTCTTCGTTCCCCTCGATACCGAGGTGAGTATCGACGAATACAACCGCTTCGTACAAGGCATCAGCATCCATCGCAAGCTGAGCGGCCGCGAAGTTCCCTTTGCGACGGGCGAGGTCAATGTGGAAGTCAGAGAACTGCCGATCGTATTAAAATTATTCGACGCACCGCCGCAGGATCTGATCGTGCGCATCCAAGATCCGCGGGGCGGGGAGGGACTGGAGATCCCGATCCAATACATCGAACCGTTCACCTATTCCGTGACTTCCGATACCGACCCTGGTTTGGAAGACTATATGAATCTCCTGCGCCAAGGGTATCAAGGGGTCCATTATGTCATGAACGGACGCACCCATCGCTATACCTTCACCTTTAACCATCCTGTGGACCGCGGAAGCGTCTATGAGAAGCTGAATGAAAGTCTGATGAATCATCAGACGATCGCTTGGTCGCTGCAGTGGTTCAATGATTATGAGGTACAGCTCTCTTTGGTCCTGGATGAATGGACGACGGAACGGATCAGTTTTACCTTGAACGGCATCCGCACCGAGCAGGGGTATCCGCTGGTGGCTGCGGAGACATGGGCGATCCAACCCACAGAGCCCCTTGTGTTCACGGCGATCGATCTGGCGACGAATACGAAGGAAGCGTATTTTACCAGTGTTGTTCCCTATGCCGTGCTCGATGTTTCGCCGCTGGGCGGCTACCTCTTGGCCGGCATGGAAGCCCATAACGGCATTCATGTCGTGTATCGATATATCCTGCTTGATCGCTTCGGCAATGTCATGAAGACCTTTGAGGTCGAAGAGATCCGCGATCCGGAATGGATCAGTGAAGATCAGCTGGCCTATGCGACGGATCAGGAGCTGCACATCTATGATTTGCCTACGGACACGACCAAGACGGTGTGGCAAGTGCCCAACTACAAAGATGAAGAACGGATCGTTTCCTTTGATTACGCACATCAAGACGGCACGCTGGCAGTAAGTGTCGGGTATACCGATGAAGGCGGGAACTTCATGTATGATCTCTATATATTTGACTCATTCGCCGATCCGGAGCCCGGCCGCATTGAACAATTTGGATCCTATGAGTGCGTAGAAGGAGAATGCGGCGTTCCGCAGCTGCTGTTTACCGATCAGCAGCACATCGTCTACACGCGGTGGGAAAGCACCGGTGACAGTTGGGATTATGTCCCCGTCCTCTATATGACGGATCTTGAGAATCTTCAGACGAGACGTTTCAATCCGCTGAACAGTCTTGATGCCTACACGGATTATATGCTGTATCCTCTGCATAGCGGCAAAGTCCTGTATATCGCGGATATCACTATGGGTGCTGCTCAGGATTCGGGCGTTCCGCCTAGGGAGCGATGGTCGCTGTATGATCCGGCGGCAGATCGCTTCGAGTATCTGTTCGATACGGAACTGGGATTGTTCACGGACTTATGGCTGTCTCAGCTGATCCAGGATCCCGACGGACAGATTATGCTCCACCTCTATGAGCGAGGGTGGTATACGCTTGATTTGGAAAGCGGCCGGCTGACTCCATACGATGCATTGAGTGCGCACATCGAAGTCATCGATGTGGCGGCGAACCGCATCTGGTACATGGAATAGCTGGTGAATTAAGGGGAGACCCTTTAGGCAATTGCAGACGAGATCGGTTGCCACAAATCAACCATCTCGACGAAATAGACCGGCAATCCTTGCCAATCGCCTCCATAGCGATCGCAACAGCCAAGTGGGTTTTGCCCACACCGGGAGGACCAAGGAATATCACGTTCTCTTGACTCCCGACGAAGGTCAAGGATGCCAGCTCCTGAATCAGGCGTTCGTCTAACCCGGGTTGAAAGGAAAAGTCGAACTCTTTCAAGGTTCGGGCCAAACAATACTTTCACCGACAATAGCCTAATTCCTTCTGTTGACGGAGGATTAGGCTATTCTTATGGCAAAAAAAGAAGATGCTCTCGGTTCGTCTTTGGCGGGACTCGAGAGCATCCATTTAACCTACGTGATTAAAATACTTTCTTTTCAGCGATCTTGCACCTGCTTTCATCTCATTCTGTGACGGTGACGAATGCACAATCCGATACCATTCTTTGGTTAAGACCATTGGTTTAATATCAGTGTACATATTGATTTCATCGAGAAGATTTGAAGCGTTATATTGTTCAAGCAATTGCTGATATTTCAATTCTGTTTCGGAACCGTTTGGTTTTTGGTACGCTGCTTGGCTATCAGCCTTGATTTTTTCCAGCATTGCTTTTGCAACTTTACCATAATAGATTTCACCATTAAATTTGTAGAATATTATAACATTATATAGTATAAAAAGGGGTGGTATCCATGAAGTTGTTATTAATGGAAACTTGATATATAGTGTTTTTTGTCGTTCTCTAAATTAGAGAAGTAAAAATACTGTTTATGTAGGGGGATAGTCGAATGAATCGTCCGCCTATGAAATCAATAAAAGGAAGGTTTAGAAAGTTTACAAAAACAGTTCTAAAATGGGCAATGTTCGGGGTTGTATTTGTGTTTTTTATCGTAAGTATTCTGCAGATCGTTTTTGTGTATGTCGTGTCAAAGGGACCGGGCAGGGATGATATTGCTTTATTCCATGGTAACAGATATGCCATCTCTACCTCTGAAAGCAATTACGAACTGTATGAAAGAAAGACCAGCCGAGTGATCCTGCCCAATGTTACGGCTTATTATGTGGGTAAGGAAAAAAGCTATATCATGAACCATAGCGAACTCGTCATCATTGATGAAAAGCATGGCACTTATGTTAGAAAGCCCCTTGCAGAAGCAACTCCGGACGAGATCGCCATGATCGAACAGATGAAACAACTTAGAAAAAAATAATCAAGCCGGTCAGCCCCGGCGGCCGGCAAACTCGGAACAACCTCGGACGATTTCGGAAGAGGTTGTTCTTTTTTATGCATAATTCATCGTTTCATTAATTATATTGACAATATATGAATCATGTAGACGCAGACGATGGATCACATCGGTGGTACATCAGCGAAAGGGTCTAATCAAGGATCCAAAGGATGAAGTGAAAATGAAGGGGAGGAGCAGGATGCTGCGTATTTGGAGCAAAGGGCTGTTATGCGGGCTGGTTTTGTCTATGATCGTCTTTCTGTGGGGTTGCGGGAATCAGTCAAACCTGTCGGAAGGGGAGAACACCGTCATCGAAGGAGGAGCCGGGGAAGATGCAGTTACGATGGAATACTGGACCTTCGTAGAACTGCACGGGCAGCACTTTGAGAAGATGCTGACGAAATGGAATGCCGAGTATCCCGAGCGCCAGATCAAACTGAACGTCACCGTGATGCCGTATGATGACATGCACAACAAATTATCCATCGCCGTCCAGACCGGAACGGGGGCGCCGGATATCGCGGATATCGAGCTTGGCAAGTTTCCGGATTTCATGGCAGGCACGCCGCAGCTCGTACCGCTGAACGATGTCATCGAGCCTTATCGGGATACAATCGTGCCCTCGCGTCTTGATCTGTACAGCAAGGATGGCACGTATTACGGCATTCCAACGCATGTAGGCGCTTCCGTGGCTTTCTACAATGTGGAGATCCTGGAGCAGGCGGGCGTCGACTACCGGGATATCGTCACTTGGGAGGATTACAAGCAAGCAGGTATTAAGGTCTATGAGGCGACGGGCAGCTATTTGGGTACGGCCAACACCAGTGCCCTCTGGCAAGTCTCCATGCTTTTGGCCCAGCAGGGAGCGGACTATGTCGATGCAACGGGGCTGCCGAAGGTGAACTCCGAGGAGATGATCCGCGGTCTGACGGTGCTTCGCGATCTGCAGGAAGCAGATGCGATTGCCACGATCGCCGGCGGTCAGCCGGATACGGAGGAAGCGTATGGCGAATATACGGCGGGCAAGTATGCCTCAGCGATGATGCCGCTCTGGATGATGTCCCGCTTCACCAACTATATGACGGATCTCGAGGGGAAGATCGCGATCGCGCCGATTCCCGTCATTGAAGAGGGCATGCCTCGTTCGGTGGGGCAAGGGGGCACGGGCACCGTAGTGACGAAGAACGCGGCGGATATCGAGCTGGCGAAGGATTTTCTCGCCTTTGCGAAATTGTCCCTGGATGCCAATATCGAGATCTGGAATGTGCTGGGCTTTGATCCGGTGAACATGGATGTTTGGGAGATGGAAGAGATTACGCACAATCCGGACAACACCTTCGTGAGATATTTTGTCAACAATCCCTTCGATGTCCTGAATGAGATCAAGGATGAGATTCAGCTGATCCGCTCAACGGAGTACAGCCCGACGATTAATAACGTCTTCGGCACGACAACGTTGAATGAGATCTACGAAGACGGCCGGGATGTAAGAGAAGCGCTGGATGACGCACAGGCACAGATCGAGCAGGAACTTCAACTGCGCTGATCCGCGGGCTTCCCCTGGGCGAGAAGTGGCGGCATAATCATATCATCATAAAACTTCGGCGGTTCACCTGACCGCTCTCTAAACGAACGGTTGATGAATCCTGCGAGTGGCTGTCCCCATCGGCAGCCTTCGCTGTGAAAGGAGCACGAATGATGCTGAAGCGTTTCGCGTATTCGCAGAAGATCGCCACCTACGTCTTCGTCCTGCCCTTCGTGCTGGTATTCGCTGTGTTCTGGGTGTACCCGATGTTCAGCTCGATTGGGATGAGCTTTCAGAAGACGATGCTCGGGCAGGAGGCACAGTTCATCGGCACCGCGAACTATGAGCGGCTGGCCGCGGACGGGATCTTCCTCAAGGCCGTCACGAACAGTGTGGTCTATATGCTGCTCACCCTGGTCATCCTCATCCCCTTTCCACTTCTGATCGCTGTATGGATCAACCATCGTTTGATGATCGGCAGGGAGTTTTTTAAGTCTGCGCTCTTCTTCCCGGCTCTAACCTCCGTCGTCGTAGCGGGTACGATCTTCCGCTTGATGTTCGGTGAGATGGAGACCTCCCTGGTGAATACCCTGCTCGGTTGGTTCGGCATCGAACCTGTGAAGTTTCTTAAGGGACAGGTTACCGGGTTCATCGCCTTGCTTTCGCTCGCTGCTTGGCGCTGGACCGGCGTGAATATGCTGTATTTTCTAGCGGGACTGAAGAATATCCCCGATGAATACTACGAGGCGGCAGAGATCGATGGGGCCTCTTCCTGGCAGAAGTTGATCCGCATCACCCTGCCCCTCTTAAAGCCGATCACGATCTATGTCATCACCATCAGCATCTATGGGGGTCTGGCGATGTTTATCGAGAGCATGATGCTGTGGAACGGGAACAATTCACCGAAGAACATCGGCCTGACGATCGTCGGTTACCTGTACCGCCAGGGCATCGAGCGCAATGACCTCGGCTATGCGGCGGCGGTCGGCATCGTGCTGCTCGCGATTGCGATGATCATCAATCTGACGCAGCTGACCTGGTCAGGGATGTTCCGAAGGGGGGGACTAAAGGATGCGTAAGCGTGAGACCATCCTTAAGGTACTGTTGGTTGTTTTTTTCACATGCCTGTGCTTGATCGTCCTGATTCCTTTTTATGCGATTGCCCTCGCCGCCTTCAAACCCGGAAAAGAGCTGATCCGCCAAGGATTGAACCTGGATATTGACCTCTCGATCATGAGCTTCGATAACTTCATCTACCTGTTCACGGGGGATCATTCCTATTTCCTCTGGTTCGGCAACTCCGTCCTGCTCACTGTCCTGCAAGTCGCCATCACCCTCATGGTGAGCGCTGCGGTGGCCTACGGCTTTGCTGCTTATGAATTCCGCGGCAAGAACACTCTCTTCATCTGTGTTCTGATGATCATGATGGTGCCCTTCGAGATCCTGCTCCTGCCGCTGTACACGATGACCTATCACATGGGGCTCATGAACACCTACAGTGCGATCATCCTGCCGGGGGCGGCGAATGCCGCGACGATCTTCTTCTTCCGGCAATATCTGCAGGGGATCCCGCGGGAGCTGACGGCGGCGGGAAGGGTGGACGGCGCCTCGGAATACGGTATCTTCCTGCGTATCGTTCTGCCTCTGATGAAGCCTTCCTTCGCGGCGATGGCGATCTTGAACGGCGTGAACAGCTGGAACAATATCCTTTGGCCCTTCATGGTGATCAGCGATGCCCGGAAGTACACGCTGCCGATCGGGCTGAAGACCCTGCTCACCCCCTACGGCAACAACTACGATCTGCTCATCGTCGGATCCTTTTTCTCGATCATTCCGATCCTGATCCTATTCCTCGGGTTTCAGAAGTATTTTATCGATGGGATGACGGCGGGGGCGGTGAAGGGATGAGTTTGTGAAAGGAGATGTTTAGTGAAGGGACGCGTTTGCAGGGGTTAGGTTATGAGAGTTATGGAAAAACAAAAAAGAAAGGAGGGAAGGCAGGCGGGGAAAACAGTAGCAAGGGTTCATCCTATTCGATGATGCGGAATGAACCCGTGCCGCAGGCTAGCAGCAGGTCATGTTCAGTGCCCGCAGTGCGAACGGTGCCGCTTACGGTGATCAGCTTGCGCGACAGGTGGATCACTTCGGCGGTGACGGAAAGGGGGGATTTGCCGACGGGCGCGAGGTAGTGGATATTCAGGTTCGTCGTTACGACCTTATACCCGGGTCTGGCCGACATGGCGGCCAGACCCATGGCGTTGTCCAGCAAGGCGGCATGGACGCCGCCGTGCAGGATGCCCAGCAGATTCAGATGATGGTCCTGCACGTCCAGTGCGATCTCGATCCGGGATGCGGTGCGGGCGACGAAACGGCAGCCGAGGTATTCCCAGAAGGTGCCTCGCGCAGCCTCAGCTAAGCGCTGCAGGGAATCCTTCGCCTCCTGCCTATCCCCGCGGTTCATGGTTCCCACCTTGTGCATGTTTCGCTTTCCCCATCTCTTCCTCCAACAGCTTCCTTCGCAGCACTTTGCCGATGATCGACTTCGGCAGCTCCTTACGGAATTCATACTGCCGCGGCACTTTGAAGGATGCAAGGCGGGTGCGGCACCAGGCATCAAGCTCCTCTGCACTGACCGCGGCATCGGACTTGCAGACGATGTATGCCTTTACCGTTTCGCCTCTGTAGGCGTCCGGAATGCCGACGACGACAGCATCTTGGACCGCCGGGTGTTCGTACAGCACTTCCTCTACTTCCCTAGGGTAGATGTTAAAACCGCCGGCGATGATCATATCTTTCTTGCGGTCAAGGATATAGAAGAACCCGTCCTCATCCATCTTCGCCATGTCCCCGGTATAGAGCCAGCCGCCGCGCAGGGCCTGCGCCGTCTCTTCGGGACGGTTCCAGTACCCGGCCATCACTTGCGGACCTTTGACGACGAGCTCGCCGATCTCGCCCGGCGGCAGTTCTTCCCCGCTCTCGGGATCAACGATCTTGGCATCGGTGTCGGGGAAGGGGATGCCGATCGATCCCAGTTTCCGCTTCTCCCAGATGTTGTTCGCATGGGTGACGGGGGAGGCTTCGGTCAGCCCGTAACCTTCGATCAGCCTGCCTCCGGTTAATCGCTCGAATTGCGTCTGTACCTCGCCGGGCAGGGGGGCTGCGCCGCTGATGCAGACTTTGATCGAGGAGAGATCGTATTTGCTTCGCTGCGGATGATGGATCAAGGCAACATACATTGTCGGCGCGCCGGGGAAGACGGTGATCTTGTGGGCATCGATTAACCTCAGGATCTCCGTGATCTGGAACTTGGGGACAAGGTACAGGGTGCCTGCGGCAGCGATGGAGAGATTCATCAGAACGGTCATGCCGAATACATGGATGAAAGGCAGCGCCGCCAAATATTTCTCATGGCCGTCCACATTCCGATATTGCCACAGCTTGCTCTGCATGGTGTTGGCTATCAGGTTATAATGCGTGAGCATGCAGCCCTTGGCCAGGCCCGTTGTGCCGCCGGTGTACTGCAGGAGGGCGAGATCCCGCTCCGCGTCAATTTCGCAGAGGATCGGAGCGGGACAGGCGCAAGCCATCATCTCCTGCATGTTCAGCACGCCGCTTCCATAAGTGACGGTGCGGTCCATCCCATCCTTTCTGGCAGCGACAGGGTAGAGGAGGTTCTTCGGGAACGGCAGATAGTCTTGGATCGAGGTGACGATGATCGTCTGCAGATCCGTCTGATCCCGCACTTGCGCGACGCGGCGGAACAGGATATCGAGGGTGACGATGCTCACCGCTCCGGAATCCTTCAGCTGATGGAGCAGTTCCCGCTCCATATAGAGCGGATTCGTCTGCACGACGACGGCGCCGATCATGAGCGCGCCATAGTAGGCGATCACGGCCTGCGGACAGTTTGGCAGCATGATCGCCACGCGCTCCCCCCGCGTGATGCCGATTCGCCGCAGGGCGTTTGCGAAACGGAAGGAGGCGTCGAGCAGTTCGCGATACGTCATCGTTTTGCCGAGAAAATAAAGCGCCGCATGATCGGGATGCCGGGCCGTTGTCTGGAGCAGGAACTTCGCTAGATTCATCCTCGGATATTCGGAAGTAACCGGCACCTCAGCGGGGTAATGCTTTAACCAAGGCTTATGCACAGGCGTCCCCCCTTGGGCGAAAATCTCCCGCTACACGACATAGGATTCCTCCTTGACCACCCGTTCTGCAATCTGCCGTTTTAACTGCGTGAGATTAACGGGATTTCTGCGGCTCAATTTCTTCAGGATCGACAGCTGCGTGCGCAGCGCATCCCCGCTCTCCATGGAACTGAGGCAGCGTCTGGCAAGAGCTTCGACGGCGGCGAAGGATTCATGCACATAGGCGGAGGCCATGGCAGCAGCGCAGGCAGCTTTCGCTTCACCGCCTTGCTCTTGCAGCTTCTTCGCCCGCAGCAAAGCGCTTTCAGCGGCGTAGATCGCGATCATCATATCGGCGAGGTCGGCGAGGATCTCCTGCTCTTGTTCTAGAGCCAGCTGATATCGCTGAACTGCAAGGCCGCCGGTCATGAGGAAGATCTTCTTCGCCATCGTCAGAAGATGCGTTTCTTCCGCCAGCGGTTCATCACCGAAGTCGAGGGCGGGCATATATGTGAGCAGCTCCGACTGCAGGTTCTGCAGGTTCTGCATGAGGGGGAGTTCGCCTTTCATCGCGCGTTTGAGCAGGGTTCCGGGGATGAGCAGGCGGTTGATCTCATTCGTCCCCTCGAAGATCCGATTGATGCGGGAATCGCGGTAGATGCGTTCGATCTTGTATTCCTGGATATAGCCGTATCCGCCGTGGATCTGCACGCCTTCATCGGCGACATAGTCCAAGGCCTCTGAACCGAATACCTTGTTGATCGAGCATTCGATCGCATATTCGGAGATCGCCTTGGCTGCGGCTAATCCGCTGCCTTCTTCCTTCAAATCGATCGCTGACAGCGCTGCATCGAGCAGCCCGGCGGTCCGATAGACCATGCTTTCCAGCACGAAGGTGCGGATATTCATATCCGCCAGCTTGCGCCGGATCAGCGGGAAGGAGGCGATCGGCTGACCGAACTGCTGGCGCAGGTTCGCGTATTCCGCCGCAAGGGCAAGCGCCTCCTTGCAGGCACCGAGGCAGCCGGCAGCGAGTTTGAAGCGGCCGATATTGAGGATGTTGAAGGCGATGAGATGGCCTTTGCCGGCTTCCCAGAGCAAGTTCTCGGCGGGGACGCGGACATGATCGAGGATGAGAGGACAGGTGGAGGAACCCTTGATGCCCATCTTCTTCTCCTCGGGTCCGATGATCACGCCTTCGCGGTCCCGTTCGATGATGAAGGTGCTGAACCGCTCCCCGTCCACCTTCGCATAGACGATGAACAGATCGGCAAAGCCGGCATTGGTGATGAATTGTTTCTGCCCGGTCACGATGTAGTGCGTACCGTCCTCCGCCAGCTTCGCCGTCGTCTTCGCGCCGAGGGCATCGGAACCCGATGACGGTTCTGTCAGGCAGTAGGCGGCGATCCATTCCCCTGATGCCAGCTTCGGCAGATAACGTCGTTTCTGTTCATCGCTGCCGAAGTAGACGATGGGCAGGGTGCCGATGCCGACATGGGCGCCGAGGGACAGGGAGAAGGAGGAGCCGCGGGCCAAGCGCTCGCTGATCAGCGTCGTGCTGATCTTATCGAGGCCGAGACCGCCGTAGCTCTCAGGCACATCAGCAGCGAGCAGACCCAGCTCGCCGGCCTTGCGCAGCAGCTGGACGGTCAGCTCGTAATTCAGACTCTCGATTGCTGCATCATGCGTCAGCACGTCCTGGGTGATGAATTCATCCGTCGTCATCCCGATCATCCGCTGTTCTTCGCTCAGATCCTCGGGAAAGACCACGGCACGATCGTCCGCATCCTCGATCACAAAGCCGCCGCCGGGTATCTTCTTATCGGGCATCTTGTTATGCTGATTGCTCATCGATGGATCACTCCTTATTCGCTGACTTCCTGATCGACCTTATCGCCAGCATTCTTCCTTCTTGTTCAAGCATGAACTTCAAATACGCCGGCTGCCCCCATCCCTCCGCCGATGCACATGGAGACGACGCCGAAACCGCCGCCGCGCCGCTTAAGTTCGTGCAGCAGAGTGACCGTCAGCTTGGTACCTGTGCAGCCAAGAGGATGACCGAGGGCGATCGCGCCGCCGTTGACGTTCACCCGCTGCTCATCGAGCTGAAGCTCACGGATGATATGCAGGCATTGGGAAGCGAAGGCTTCATTGATCTCGTACAGCGCAACCTGATCCGGCGAGATTCCCGTCATGCGGAGCGCCTTCGGGATCGCCTCGACGGGGCCGACGCCCATGATCTCCGGTTTGACGCCGGCCAGGGCATAGGCGTGGAAGGTCGCCAGCGGTTTAAGCCCTAAGGCCGCCGCGCGCTCTTTGCTCATGACGAGGACGGCTGCCGCACCGTCGCTCATCTGTGAGGAGTTGCCGGCGGTGACCGTGCCGCCTTGTTTGAAGGCCGGCCGCAGCTGGGCAAGGGCTTCCAGCGAAGTGTCGGTGCGGAATCCTTCATCTTGTTGGAAGATGAAGCTTCGCTCGAAGCGCTTTCCGTCCTCGCCAATCCCGCTGCGCACGATCTGAAGCGGGGTGATCTCCTCGCGGAACTTCCCGTCTGCCCAAGCCGCGGCTGCCTTCCGATGGCTGGACAGGGCGAAGGCGTCTTGATCTTCCCGCGAGATGCCGAACTGCTCAGCGACATTCTCCGCGGTAAGGCCCATCCCCATGTACACTTCTGGCATCTCGCTGACGATGCGGGGATGGGGGGAGGGCTTGAATCCGCTCATCGGTACGTGGCTCATGCTCTCCACGCCGCCGGCGATGATCATCTCCGCTGCCCCGCTCATGATCCGTTCGGCTGCGTAAGCGATGGACTGCAGTCCCGATGCGCAGAAGCGGTTGACGGTGATCGCCGGTACGGAGACCGGAAAGCCCGCATAGAGGGCCATGATCCGCGCGAAGTTCAGCCCTTGCTCGCCCTCGGGCATCGCACAGCCGATGATGATGTCATCGATCTCCTCGCGGCTTACCCCCGGCGCCCGCTCGATCACCGCCTTCAGTACAGCCTTGCCCAGGTCTTCCGCTCGTGTCTCTGCCAGACTGCCGCGCCGCGCTTTGCCCACGGCGGTGCGTGTTGCGGCAACGATGACAGCTTCTCTCATATCTAACACCCCATTTCTCCGGTCAATTGCGCAGCGGCTTGCCCGTGGCCAGCATCGCCTGCATCCGCTGCTGTGTCTTCGGCTCACCGCACAAACTGAGGAAGGCTTCGCGCTCGAGGTCGAGGAGATAGGCTTCGCTGACCAGCGTGCCCGGCGGTACATCGCCGCCGGCGAGCACATGGGCCAGCTTATCGGCGATCGTCAAGTCATGGTCGCTGATCTGACCGCCTAGATGAAGCTGCCTCGCACCGAGCTGCAGCACGGCTTTGCCGTCCCTGCCAACGACTTTGATCGGCCTTGCTTCAGGAGGCAGGTAACCGGATGCAGCCAGCTCCAAAGCCAGGCGCTTCGCTTCATACAACTGCCGGTCGCGGCTTGCGGTGATTCGGTCCTGCTCCCGCAGCAGGCCTAAGCGCTTCGCATGATGCGCACTCGTCGATACCTTGGCCATGCCGATCGTCTCGAAGATGCGATTCACATAGGGCTGCATGTCTGCGGCCGGTACATCGGCTAAGGTTTCGCTGAGCCGCAGGATCAGCTCCTTGCATCCGCCGCCGGCGGGGATCAGACCGACGCCGGCTTCCACAAGTCCGCAGTAGGTTTCCGCCGCCGCATAGACGCGGCTTGCCGCCAAGCATACTTCCAAACCACCGCCGAGCGTCATGCTGTGGGGCGCGGCGATCACGGGTTTTGTGCAGTATTTCAGCCGCATCATTGTATCCTGGAACAGGCGGATGATGCGATCGATCTCATCCCATTCCTCGTCCTGCGCTTCCATCAGGAGCAGCATCAGATTGGCACCGACGCAGAAATGCCGTGCCTCATTGGCGATGATCAGCGCCTCATAACGCTCCTCGACGATCTCCACGCTTCGCTGGATCATCATCAGGATATCGCCGCCGATGGCCTGGTTCGGGGAATGGAATTCCAAACAGACCGCGCCGTCGCCGATGTCGATGAGACTGGCGCCGTTGTTGCGTTCAATGATGCGGCCCTGCTCCTTGAAACGCTGCAAAGAAAGATGGGTACTGTCCGTCTCTTCCTCGCGCCAGGCACCGTTTATCACCACTTTACGCATGCCGCCTTCCTGCTTGTAGAAGGAATCGTTGCCCGCTGCGAGCCAATCTTGGACCCACTTCGGCAGGACCAGCCCATCTTGTTCCATGCGCGCAGCGGTGCGTGCTAAGCCAAGCGCATCCCAAGTCTCAAAGGGGCCGAGCTGCCAGTTGAAGCCCCAGCGCATCGCGCGGTCGATCTCGACGATCGAATCGGCGATCTCGCCTGCCTTCTCCGCGGCATAGAGCAGTACGTGTTTAAGCACATTCCAGGAGAACTCACTGCTCCGGTCGCCGCCCTCGACCAGCGCCCGGATCTTCGCTGCGGCGCCCTTCGCCGCCCTCGCTGCTTCAAGCGCCGGGTAAGAAGGCTTGCCCGCCTTGGCATAGTCCATGGAAGCAAGATTCAAGGCGAGGATGGTGCTGCCTTGCTCGCTTTTGACCTTGCGGTAGAAGCCGCTGCCCGATTTTTCGCCGAGCCAGCCGCGCTTCACCATCTCGTGGAGCACCTCCGGCGGCGTAAACACCTCCCGTTCTTCCGGCGAAGCGGCGTGCCTGCGGACATTGTCCGCTACATGGAGGAAGGTATCGAGACCGACCAGATCCAAGGTGCGGAAGGTGGCGCTCTTCGGCCGGCCCATCGCCGGGCCGGTGATCGCATCGACTTCTTCTACGCTGAGCCGGGCCTTCATCATCTCGCGCAGGGTGATAAGCAGGCCGTAGGTGCCGATGCGGTTGGCGATGAAGTTCGGCGTATCCTTGGCGAGGACCACGCCCTTGCCGAGCCGCTGCTCGGCAAAGCTGCGCACGGCGGCGACTGCCTCCGGCTTCGTCAGCCTTCCGGGGATGATCTCGAGCAGTTTCATGTAGCGCGGCGGGTTAAAAAAATGCGTCCCCAGGAAATGCTCGCGGAAGGAGCGGTCCAGATGAGCCGACATCGCCTCGATCGAGATGCCGGACGTATTCGTGCTGACGATCGCATCCTCCCGCCGCCAGCGGGCGATCTGGCTGAGCACCTGCTGTTTCACATCCAGTCGTTCCGTGACGGCTTCGATGATCCAGTCGGCATCTTGGATCTTGGTGAGATCATCCTCCATATTGCCCGCGTGAATGCGGGTGATGAAGGATTCATCATAGAGCGGAGCGGGCTGCGTCTTCCGAAGGCGCTGCAGGGCTTGTGCTGCATATCGGTTTCGCACTTGCGGGGACGCGAGGGTCAGCTCCTGCCGCATCTCCTCCTCCGTTAACCGCTCGGGTACGCGATCCAGCAGCAGCACAGTAAGCCCAGCATTCGCCAGATGTGCAGCGATGGCCGCTCCCATCACGCCTGAGCCGATGATACAGGCCTTGCGGATCGTGGTGCGCTGAAGATTCACCTTCATGACCTCCTTTAAGTCCAACTGCATACGTCCATATGCTTTATTTCAACTGCTCATAACTCCAGCTGTGTCGGGATCAACGGTCCGTGTTTAACAGTCCGCGTTCGACTGCTAATGGCTGATCGCCTTTCGATCATTCACACTGACTGTTATTGATCGCTCTTATAACGGCCGCCCGGCTGCCAACGTCATCCCAGCACCGCCTCTGCTAAGATCTCGGCGATATCCCTTGCCGCCGTACGATCCTCAGCGCCGAGCTGCTTGACGCCGTCCTCCAGCATCGTCAAACAGTAAGGACAGGCGCTGCTGATGATCGTCGGATCCGTGCTGAGGGCCTGTTCGGTCCGCGCTTCATTGATCCGTTTGCCGGCCCGTTCTTCCATCCACATCAGACCTCCGCCGGCGCCGCAGCACATGCCGCGGCTGCGCGAGCGCTCCATCTCCACGAGCTGTACGCCGGGCAGGGCCCGAAGCAGCTGCCGCGGCGCTTCGTAGATGCCGTTATAGCGCCCCAGATAGCAGGAATCATGGTAGGTGATCCGCTCCTCGAGAGGTTTGCGGGGGATGAGGCGTCCTGATTCCAGCAGCATGGCGAGCAGCTCCGTATGATGCAAGATGGTGATGCTGGGATCAAGGCCGAAATCCGGATATTCATGCTTGAAGGTGTTGTACGTATGGGGGCAGGGGGTAACGATCTTGCGCACGCCCCAGCGATGGAACAGCACGATGTTGGCAGCGGCCAGCTCTTGGAAGAGCAGTTCATTGCCCATACGGCGCGCGGTGTCCCCTGAGCTGTATTCCTCATCGCCGAGGACGGCGAAATTGATCCCCGCCGTGTGAAGCAGTTTCACCAGGGACTGGGTGATCTTGCGGCTGCGGTTGTCATAGGAGCCCATCGATCCTGCGAAGAGCAGGTACTCGAAATCCGGGTTCTCGCGAACCGTTGGCACCGCATATCCCGCTTCGATCAAGGGCTGTGTCCAGGCGGTGCGCTCGCGCCTGCTGATGCCCCAGGGATTGCCTTGGCGTTCGATGTTGGTCAGCGCCCGCTGCCCCTCCGCCGGCAAGCTGCCTTCCATCAGCACCAAATAGCGGCGCATGTCGATGATCTTATCGACGTGTTCATTGCCGACGGGACACACTTCCTCGCAGTTGCGGCAAGTGGTGCACGCCCACAGCTCCGCCTCCGTCATCACATCGCCGTGCAGCCGGACCTCCGACGCATCTCGATCTGCCCGCTTGCTCCAGGATTGCAGCTGGGCTGTCATCGTCGGTTCGATATCGGTGCCGGCCTTATTAGACCAGTCGACGGCTGCGGTTAACACTCCTGCGTCCACAACATGGGCACCCGGACTTGCAGTCAAGAAGTCCAGGGCTGTGCGCCGTCTGCCGCTGGACACCGCTCCTTGGTCTATGAGATGATCGCGCAGCTTCGTGATGAGATGCATGGGAGACAGCGCTTTGCCGGTATTGGAGGCAGGGCACACCTCCGTGCAGCGGCCGCATTCCACGCAGGCATACAGATCGAGCAGCTGTTTTCGCGAGAACTGTTCGATCTTCTCCACCCCGAAGCTCTCCGCCTCTTCATCGCTTAGATCGAGCGGACGGAGTCTGCCTGGCGGGGACGTTCTTCTGAGTAGAATGTTGATAGGTGCAGTGATCAGGTGAAAGTGCTTCGATTGGGGGATATAGATGAGAAAAGCTAACAAGATCAACAGATGGAACCACCAGCTCGCATAGAAGCCGACGAGAAGCGCAGTGCGGGGGAGGGAAGCGAGCAAGGCGGCGAGCCAAGAGCTGAGGGGCGAATACCAGGAGAAGGACGGTTCGTGAAGCGCACGTTCAAAGGTCAGCGTCATCAAGATGGAGAACATCAGCGTTCCAATAAAATACAGCACCATGCTCGGCTGCCAGCCCCGCTTGAGTCGGGGGACGCGTTCCATGTAGCGTCTGTACCCCGCATATCCGACGGATAAGAGGACGAGTGAGACGGTGATTTCCTGAATCAAACCGAAGACCGCATAACCCGGCAGCGGCAGACCGCGTCCGCCCAGCCCCTTGATCAGGATGTCCAGCGCGCCCAGCTGCAGGATGAGGAAACCGTAGAAGATCACGACATGCATCAGGCCGCTTCGCTTGTCCTCAAGCAATTTGCGCTGTCCGAAGACCTCGGAGGCAAAATCACGGAGCCTAAGTGTCCATCTGCTGCCGTCGTCCGGCGGTGTTCCAAGTTTGATGGTTCTGTACCGGTTGTATACGATCGAGCCGAACTGGAAGAGGGCTGCTCCGGTGATCAAGAGGAAGAGCAGGAACTGGACCCACAGCCCCATCATAGGCATCCGTCCTTTCTGTGTCCGATCTATTGGTGAGCCATGACAAGCGCCAAGCGGAATCAGAGAGCCGTCATAATCAAGGAATCGAGGATTATACTTGTAATGAATGACTATTCAGCAAAGCTTGGGATTATAACTGTCGGCATTCGCTGCCCTGCGGACGAAGGCGGCAGAAGCTGCACAGGAGAAGGGGAAGATGCGATGAAGATCTATGTATTGCTGAAGCAAACCTTCGATACGGAAGAGAGAATCGTGCTGCAGGACGGAGCGGTCAGCGAGGAGGGAGTACGGTATATCATCAATCCCTATGATGAGTACGCGGTGGAGGAAGCGATCAGAATCCGGGAAGCCTGCGGCGGTACTGTCTATGTGGTCACTGCAGGCCCCGAAAGGGCGGCAGAGGCGCTGCGTACGGCGCTGGCGATGGGGGCCGACGAAGCGGTGCATATCGAGGAAGTGCCGGATGCGGATGAGGCGGTAACCTCCCGCTTGCTTGCCGCTTATCTGAAACAACAGAAGCCTGATCTCATCCTCGGCGGATTCTTCTCCATCGATCAAGGAGCCGGCCAGACGGCGATTCGCGTGGCTGAATTGCTCGGCATGCCCCATGTATCCGCCGTGACGAAGCTTACGGTTGAATCCGGAACTGCAAGATGTGAACGCGATGCTGAAGGGGATATCCAGCGCCTGGAGGTTGAGCTGCCGGCGGTCATCACGGCGCAGCAGGGACTCAATGAACCGCGGTATCCTTCCTTGCCGGGGATTATGAAGGCGAAGCGTAAGCCGTATCACCGCATCGGCTTGGAGCAGCTGGGCCTTAAGCCGGAGGAGCTGATGCCGCGCCGCAAACGGCTGATCGTCACACTGCCTCCGGCGCGCAGTGAAGGGCGCATCTTAACGGGCACGCTAGAAGAACAGGTACAGTCGCTGATTGCTCATCTGCGGCAAGTCGAGAAGGTCATCTAGAGGAGGTCCATGGGATGGGAAAGACATATCTGGTTGTTGCCGAAGCAAGGGAAGGAGCTCTGCGTCAGGTTTCGGGGGAAGCCTTGCAGACGGCACGGATCATCGGTACCCCGCAGGACCGCTTCCTCGCCGTTGTGCCCGGCCTTGGGGTAACGGAGGCGGCCCGGCAATTAGCGGCATATGGTGCCAGTGAGGTGCTGGTGATGGATCACGCGGAGCTGGAACACTACAATCCGGAGATCTATGCGGCGAATCTCATGCGCATCATCAAGCAGTATTCGCCCGATGTGATCCTTATGGGTCACACGGCCATCGGCAGGGATCTGGCACCGCGTCTCGCTGCCAAGTTAGATGCAGGCATGGCCTCCGACATCACCGCGGTTGAGCGGGACGGTGATGAGATAAGGCTGATCCGCCCGATCTATGCGGGCAAGGCCTTTGAGCACACGGTGCTCACGAGCACGCCTTGGGTGATCACCGTGCGGGCGAACAACCTGCCGCAGGCTGCTCTGCAGGAGGCAGCCGGGCAAGTGACAGAGCTGCCGTATGAGGCGCCGGAATCGCTGAGAACCATTGTTCATGACGTGATCCGAAAGTCTGCAGGGAGAGCGGATCTATCGGAAGCGCGGATCATCGTTGCCGGCGGGCGGGGCGTTAAGAGCAGCGAGGGCTTTAAGGTTCTGGAGCAGTTAGCGGATGTCCTGGGCGGCGCTGTGGGAGCATCGCGCGGCGCATGCGATGCCGGTTATTGCGACTATGCTTTACAGATCGGACAGACGGGCAAAGTTGTCACGCCGGATCTCTATATCGCCTGCGGCATCAGCGGTGCGATCCAACACCTGGCGGGGATGAGCCAGTCCAAAGTGATTGTCGCCGTGAATACCGATCCGGAAGCACCGATCTTCAGCATCGCGGATTATGGAATCGTCGGCGATCTGTTTGAAGTCGTGCCGCTTCTCGCACAGGCGTTACGGGAGTGGAAAGATCAGTCGGAATGACGCTTCCGTCCGCTGAGGTTCAGAGTAAGCAACCGATATAGAATCAGATTTTATCATCAGGTCTTATCCGAATCATCTTGACTGTGAATTAACTTGAGCTTCTCGGCTCGAGTTAATTTTTTGATGGCAGCTTCCCGCTGCATGGCTTCAGATTTGCTCTTGCAGACTTCTTGGTAGACGAGGGCAACGGGCAGCCTGGAGCGGGTATATCGCGATGCCTTGCCCGCGTTGTGGGCGGCCAGCCGCTTCTTCAGATCGACGGTATAGCCCGTATAGATCGACTGATCGGCGCATTGCAGCATGTAGACATAGAAGATAAGCCATCTCTCCTTCGAAAAAAGTCCATGATTTTACGAAAAAAATCAAACTTTAGCGTGCCAGAACATGGCAATAATGGTATAATAGCTATACAAGTCTAACAAAAATACACGCAAAAGGTGGGAATTAGTTCTTGAGGATATATGTGTATACTTCACCCTCCGTCGCCCATACCGGGTTAGAGCGGTCTATTCGCCAACTTATGCAAGGACTCATTTCCCGCGGCCATGAGTGCAAACTTCTCATGTTGCGTTCTTCGGACAAGCATTCAGATGTGGAAGACATGGATGATCCAAACGTCATCCTGTGCGGCCAAGGCAGAGTGCACAAGGCACGGACCGCTGATCCGGTGATCCATGCGATCCTGGACCTGCAGCACACGATGCGCTTGCTTCCCGCACCTGATGTGATCCTGACCCTGACCCCGATGTGCACGGGGATTGCCAGAGCGGTCATCGAGTCGATGGATGTTCCAGCGGCGATCGTCAGCAGAATCAGCGGTCCGCTGAGTAAGTACGATCACTTTGCATCCCTGACCTATGCCGATGCACACTTGGCGGTTAGTTCCGGCATTGCGGAGAAGATCGTGGAGCTTGCGCCCGATGCACTCGTTGAGACGGTATACCACCCCCTATTGGATGAACCGATCCGGCCGGTACCGCGGGCAGAGATTCCTACCTTTGTCTACATCGGCCGTATGCACAATATACAGAAACGGATCGACGTGATGTTCCGCGCGCTGGCCGCCCTGCCGAATAAGCGCTGGCGTTTGAAGCTGATCGAGGACGCGCCCCCGGAGCCGGTTTCCAGCGATGAGATCCGCATGAAGGATCTGGCGATTAAGCTGGGGATTGCCGATCGTATCGATTGGATCGGTTATTCGGAATCCCCTTGGGATGAGGTGGACGAAGCGACTCTGCTCATCCTGTCTTCCGATTGGGAAGCTTACTGCTATGTTCTGATCGAAGCATTGGTGCGGGGCATTCCCGTGATCTCAAGCGATTGTCCGACGGGGCCGCGGGATATCGTTCAGCCGAACGTCAATGGATGGTTATTCAAGCCCGGCGATGTTCTGGGTCTGGCCGGCACGATCAGCCGTATCATGTCCGGCTCGCTCACCTTGCCGGATGCCGAAACCTGCCGCCGTTCGATCGCCCGCTTCGATCAGGAGCGCGTGATGGATCAGATCGAACAAGCTTTGCTGCGATATGTCCGGGATAAGGAAAGGCAGATCATATAGAAACTTATTAGGACTTATTAGGACTTATTAGGACTTATTAGGACTTATTAGGACTTATTAGGACTTATTAGGACTTATAGGGAACTTGCGGCGCGAATAGCATGAATAAGGGCTGCCCTTCGCCAGAGGACGATGGGGCAGCCCCGTTTTCGTATACTGGTATGCTGGTCTTGGGACCATGGCCTTATCTTATCTTGTCTTAAGCTTAAGGGACATGAAGTATAACCCCAAGTCAGGCCTCCAGTTCCACGTTCGGATCGACCTCAGCATCGTAATCGACGCCGTCGACCTCGAAGCCGAACAGCTTGAAGAAGTCCGTGCGATATCCCGCGATGTCGCTGATCTCCTGCAGATTCTCCGAAGTGACTTGCTGCCAGAGCTTGGCCACTTCCTCTTGGACATCTTGACGCATCTCCAGATCATCGACGCGGATGAGCCGCTGCTCATCCACAGGCACTTCTCCGCCCTTGTACAGTCGATCGCGGAACAGGCGATGCATCTGTTCGATGGTGTTTTCGTGCAGGCCCTTATCCTTCATCACCTTAAAGAGCAGGGAGATGTACAGCGGAACGACGGGAATGGCCGCGCTGGATTGGGTGACAAGCGCCTTGTTCACAGAGACATAGGCTTCACCGCCGATGCGGGATTGCAGTTTCTCATGGAGCTGGTGGCTCGTGCTTTCCAGATCGTCTTTGGCTCGTCCGATCGTTCCTTCGCGATAGACCGGGTAGGTGATCTCCGGACCGATGTAGGAATAGGCGACGGTCTTCGCGCCTTCAGCCAGCACACCTGCTTCCAGCAGGGCATCGATCCACATCGCCCAGTCTTCGCCGCCCATGACGGCGATGGTCGCGCGGATCTCCTCATCCGAAGCCGGCTCCAGGGTGATCTCGGTGACCTCGCCCGTATGGATATCCACGGTCTTGTTCGTGTATGTGCTGCCGATCGGCTTCAGCACGGAGTTAAAGGTTTCGCCGCTGGTCGGGTGGGTGCGGCGCGGTGCTGCCAAGCTGTAGACGACGAGGTCCACTTGGCCCAGGTCCTTGCGAATCTTCTCGATGGTTTGCTGCTTGATCTCATCGGAGAAGGCATCGCCGACGATGCTGGCCGCATAGAGGCCGTCAGCCCGCGCTGCTCGTTCGAAGGCTGCGGTGTTGTACCAGCCGGCCGTTGCCGTGCGGCTGCCGGATGCCGGCCGCTCGAAGCATACGCCCAGCGTAGCCGCTTGGCTGCCGTAAGCCGCCGCGATGCGGGATGCCAGACCGTAGCCCGTCGATGAGCCGATGATGAGCACCTTCTTCGGTCCGTCAATGGCCGGCTGCTGCTTGACGTAATCGATCTGCTCTTGCACATTCCGGGCACAACCGATCGGATGAGCAGTTGTGCAGATGAATCCGCGCACTTTAGGTTTAATGATCATACGCCCAAATCCTTTCCGATTCCCAATATTAGATTCCTTGATTCCTTAATAAATTTCAGTAGTACATTATCAAATAATGGTTGGCTTGGCAAGGTTCATCCCGCGGCACCATTACCCGGGAAAGCGCATGAATCGACAGTCTGCGACAAGGTATGATACAATCGGAAGAAGCTGTTGCCACAGCGGCTCGAAACAAGCGGCTGCTTGTCGAAGGTGAGTGCGCTTCAGAACGGCATTGCGATAAAGTGCCGCTGCAGAGAGGAGAGAGTATGATGTATACGGACTTTATTCGGATCAAATCGCTGCAAGGCGAGTTAAAAATATCCCATAAACAGCGCCATCTCGGGTTAACGGTTTCCACGGAAGAACTTGTTATTCAGAAACCTCATATCAATTATCATATACCGCTTGACCAGATTATTTCAATCATTCCGTATGAGAATGTCGTCAGTGATTACAGCTATGTCAATCGTGAGGAAGGCCGGGAGGAGATCACCCGCCTCGGCTTCAGTGCGCATACTTACAGAATCTATGTTAAGAGCGCCGTGATGCATACACGGAGCGGCATCTTTCCGATGGAGCGGATGGAATTCATCGTGCCGCTGCACCCGGATCTGTTAGCGCCGATCCAGCGATACAGCGAACTCAGCCCGATCCCCTAGAGGATCGGGCCTAAGCTTCGCCTTATCCATTACCAGCCTCGCTCGTAAGGTACGGGCGGGGCTATTTTGATGCCCAGCTGCGCAGCTGCTCTGCGCGGCCAGTATGGATCGCGCAGCAATTCGCGTCCCAGGAAGACGAGGTCGGCACGCCCATTGGAGAGGATCTCTTCCGCTTGTTCAGGGGCGGTGATCAGGCCGACGGCGCCCGTCAGCATGCCTGTCTCCTGCTTGATGCGTTCTGCCAAAGGAACCTGATACCCAGGATAAGCATCGATCGGTGCCGGCACGAGGCCGCCGGAGCTTACGTCGATCAGGTCCACGCCGAGTTCTTGCAGCATGCGGGCGATGGTGACATGGTCTTCGATGGTCAGCCCGCCGTCAGCGTATTCATTGGCGGATACGCGGACGAAGAGCGGCCCCTGCCATACTTCCTGCACGGCTTCGATCACTTCGCGAAGGAAACGGAACCGTCCTTCGAGACTGCCGCCGTACTCATCCTCCCGATGATTCGTAAGCGGGGAGAGGAATTGGTTGATGAGATAACCATGTGCCGCATGGATCTCGATGACATCGAAGCCGGCTTCCGCAGCGCGTCTTGCCCCTTGGCGAAAGGCTTCGATGGTCTCGCGGATTTGCTCAGCGGTCATCGCGCGGGGCATCTTATAGGAATCGTTGAAGCGCAGAGCCGACGGAGCGATGATCTCGCCGTGATCCGCCGATTTGCGGCCGGCGTGGGCAAGTTGAATACCGATCTTAGCATCCTGTTCATGGACGAGCTGCACAAGCTCCCGCAGCCCCTCCACATGCTCATCCGACCAGATGCCAAGATCATGGACGGAGATGCGTCCTTGGGGTGTTACCGCCGTTGCTTCGATGATGATCAAGCCGACTTGGCCGACGGCGCGGGATGCATAGTGGGTCTTATGCCAGCTGTTTACTTTCCCGCTCTCATCGAGACAGGAATACATGCACATCGGTGACATGACGATGCGATTCTTCAAGGTCATGTTCTTAATCGTAATAGGTGAGAACAGTTGCATCGCTGTTCGAGCTCCTTTCACAGAACTTGCGATGATTGTTGGTGAATCGATGCCACTATTATACCATCAGTTGTGCAGACATGATCAGTTGAGTTGACATTTGCTCTGACCTGCATCATTGCCGACAGCTCCGTACGCAGGGAAGATGCGAAGCACGTGCTTGATTGATATAATATTTTATAATGTACAAAAATTAATTTAGGGGGCAGCAGGATGTCCGTCGTGCGCAAGATCGTGCAAGCGCCCATTTTCCTCTACCGCAGATTCATCTCACCGCTTAAACCGCCGACCTGCCGATTCTATCCATCGTGTTCACTGTATGCCTTGGAGGCCATCGAGGAGCACGGCGTAGTGCGGGGCGGCTGGCTGGCGGTAAGGCGCATCGCTCGCTGCCATCCCTTCCATCCGGGCGGATACGATCCGGTGCCGCCGAGCCCGCGCAAGGGATCTAAGGAACTGAGCGGCGAAGAACAGGACGGCCGCGCTGGAGAGGATCGCTGTGAACATCCATGAAGCACCCGCAGACTTGACGTTGGCAGGATGATTTCGGTATATTGTGCATAATAGAGCATATCGATAGAGCATATCGTTCTGACGAAGGGATGAGTACGCTCGTGCAGAAGTTGCAGAGAGCCGGGGGAGCTGGGAACCGGTACTTACCGGCGGGCGGAAGATGGTCCTGGAGGAATCGCAGTCGAGTCGCTTCGCGGATGCGGCGGAACGATGAGGCGGCGACGTGCGTCCCCGCGTTAAGGGGCAGGCTTGATGCAGGCCGGATGAGCCCATCGCTTGTGAGAGCGACGGGGAAATTGGGTGGTACCGCGTGAGTAAAGCTCTCGTCCCAAGTTGGATGAGTGCTTATTTTTTTTGAATAGGGATGGAGGTAAGGAGTATATGAGTCAAGAGGCCAAAACATTCTATATTACAACGCCGATCTATTATCCCAGCGATAATCTGCATATCGGACATGCTTATACGACGGTGGCCGGAGATGCCATGGCGCGCTATAAACGGCTGCGCGGCTATGATGTGTTCTACTTGACGGGCACCGATGAGCACGGGCAGAAGATCGAGCGCAAAGCAGCGGAGAAAGGCACATCCCCGCAGCAGTTCGTCGATGACATCGTTGCCGGGATCAAGGAGCTGTGGGACAAGCTGGAGATCTCCCATGATGATTTTATCCGCACGACGGAAGAGCGGCATAAGAAGGCGGTGGAGAAGATCTTCCAACGCCTGCTCGATCAAGGGGATATCTACTTGGGTACATATGAAGGATGGTATTGTACGCCGTGTGAATCCTTCTTCCTGGAGCGCCAGCTCGTCAACGGCAACTGTCCGGATTGCGGACGCCCCGTCGAGAAGGTGAAGGAAGAGTGTTATTTCTTCCGCATGAGCAAATATGTGGACCGCCTGCTGCAATATTATGAGGAGAATCCGGACTTCATTCAGCCGGAGTCCCGCAAGAACGAGATGATCAACAACTTCATCAAACCGGGATTGGAAGATCTCGCAGTCTCGCGCACAACCTTCGATTGGGGGATCAAGGTGCCGAACGATCCCAAGCACGTCATCTATGTGTGGATCGATGCGCTGACCAACTATATCACCGCCCTCGGCTATGCTTCCGATGATGACAGCAAATTCCGCCGTTACTGGCCGGCAGATGTCCACCTTGTGGGCAAGGAGATCGTCCGCTTCCATACGATCTATTGGCCGATCATGCTGATGGCCCTTGATCTGCCGCTGCCGAAGAAGGTCTTCGGACACGGCTGGTGGCTTACGCTGGAAGGCAAGATGTCGAAGTCCAAGGGCAATGTGATCAACCCTGTCCATCTCATCGACCGCTACGGTTTGGATGCCTTTCGTTACTTCTTGCTTCGTGAAGTTCCTTTCGGTTCAGACGGCACCTTCACGCCGGAAGGCTTCATCGAGCGGATTAACTTCGATCTTGCCAACGACTTCGGCAACCTGCTGAACCGTACCGTAGCGATGATCGACCGATACTTTGACGGCGTCATTCCGGAATATGCCGGATCGGTTACGCCGCACGATGAAGAACTGAAAAAAGCGGCAGCAGAAGCCGTCGCTCAAGTGGAACAAGCGATGGATGAGATGGCCTTCTCCGTTGCTCTGTCTTCCCTGTGGAAATTCATCAGCCTGTCGAACAAATACATCGACCAGACGCAGCCATGGAATCTGGCCAAGGACGAAGCGAAGCGCAGCGAACTGGCCTCCGTTATGACGCACCTCGCTGAAGCCCTGCGCATGATCTCGATCATGCTGCAGCCGTTCATGACGAGAGCGCCGAAGCAGGTGTGGGAGCAGCTCGGCATTGCGGAAGGCGAGTTAACCGCCTGGGATTCCCTGCGCACCTTCGGCCTGGCAGGCGGTCAGAAAGTCGCCAAGGGAAGCCCGATCTTCCCGCGCCTTGACGTGGAGCAGGAGAGGGAGTTCATCCTGAAATCGATGACGAACCTCGCTCAGCCGCCCGCCGAAGCATCCGCTGCAGACGGAGGTGGCAAGAAGGCTGGTGCAGCATCTTCTGAGGCCAGCGGCAATAAGACCGGCGATGCAGAAGAAGAACATAAGGATGAGATCACGATCGATGACTTCGCGAAGATCGAATTGCGCGTCGCGCAGGTGATCGCTGCAGAGCCGGTGAAGAAGGCGGATCGCCTGCTCAAACTGCAGCTCGATCTCGGCTATGAGCAGCGTCAGGTCGTCTCGGGAATCGCCCAGCACTACAAGCCGGAGGAGCTGATCGGCCGCAAGGTGATCTGTGTGACGAACCTCAAACCCGTCAAACTGCGCGGCGAGTTGTCTCAGGGCATGATCCTCGCGGCATCGAAGGACGGGCAGCTGACCCTGGCCACCGTGCCGGATTCGATGCCGAACGGCGCTGTGGTGAAGTAATGCAATGTGATGACACCCCGCTTTCCAGCGGGGTGTATTTCTATGACGATCGATCGGTTAACTGTGCGGACGCTTGCAGATCGCTCGGCAGACGATTGGAGCTGTTTCCGTCCTGTGGCTTTTTGTCCTAAATTTTGGACAAAAAGTTTTCGCCGACGCCTGTTTTCTGGATTTTGTACTATTTTTATGAAAAAACCGTAAAGTGCGCCTCATTTCGTACTTGTTTTATTCGAGAATTCGTATAAAACTTGGCAATTACGCTATTTCCGCTCCACTTTTATCCTAAATTTAGGTTAAATCTGCGGTCGGCGTTTCGTTTCCTACGCCCGCAGCTCCCGCTGTATTTTCGATGAGCTCTCCTATATCCTTCCTATAATCCCTCCTAGGACACTCCAACGGTCTCTTAGTGACATGTCCTAAATATTTTAATTGACAGATCGCAAATACTTGACATATAATCTTGCCTGTAAATCATAAAAATTACTATTTACATGTTATTGACATCACAGGAATGGATTAGGGGGAACCAACTGATGAACAGGCGGATCGCGGCGGTGCTCTTAGGTTTGATGCTTATCGCACAGCTTATCATCACTGGCTGCAGCGCGCAGTCCAATGCAATATCTGAAGATAAGATTAATGTCTATACCAGTTTCTATCCTTTATATGACTTCGCTTCTCGGATCGGCGGCGAACATGTTCAGGTGACGAGTCTCGTCCCGGCGGGGGTGGATCCCCATGACTGGTCGCCCAAAAGCCAGGACATCATCCAATTGTCCAAGGCCCAGTTGTTCATCCATAACGGGGCTGGTTTCGATGACTGGTGGGTGGAGGACCTCCTGACCAGCCTGGGTGAAAGCAAGCCAAAAGTGGTAACAGCAAGCGAGGGAATTGAACTCATACCTGCGGACGGCGAAGGGGCTGGACATGATCACGGCAGCGAGGAAGATGAACATCTTCACGGCAACGAGTTAAATGAGCATGATCACGGAGACTATGACCCCCATGTCTGGCTGAGCCCGCTGAACGCGATGCGCATGGCGGAGAACATCCTAGGCGGGTTGATCGCCGTTGATCCGGAGCATGAAGCCGACTACCGTGCTAATTTTGAACAGTTCAGCGAAGAGCTTAAGGCCCTGCATGAAGAATACATGGCTGTTGTTGAGCAGGCCGGGCGGCTGGAGTTTGTCACCTCCCATCAGGCCTTCGCCTACCTGGCCCGGGATTACGGTCTTACTCAGCTGTCCATCATGGGCTTATCTACGGAAGCAGAGCCGACTTCACAGGATATGATGAAGATCATGGCGTTCATTCGCGAACATGGGGTGCGTTATATCTTGTACGAAGAGCTGTCGTCGCCGAAGATTGCCAAGACGCTGGCGGAGGATCTGGGGATCGAGATGCTGCCGCTCAATCCGATCGAAGGACTCACTCCTGAACAGGAAGCGGCCGGCGAGAATTATGTGTCACTGATGCGTCACAATTTGCGGAGTCTAGAGCTTGCTCTGCAAGAGTAGATTTACTACTATGAACGTAACATGTCTGCGAGTGACGCCGGCATGATAAGGAGAGCGATTGTGCAATGCAAGTTTGCCATGAGCCGGTGATCGAACTGGACCATGTCACCTTCGCCTATGACGGCGAACCGGTATTACAAGATCTGAACATCACGATTCAACAGCGGGATTTCGCCGGCCTGATCGGTACGAACGGCGCGGGGAAGACGACCATGCTGCGCCTCATCGTCGGGCTCTTGAAGCCGAGCGCAGGAGAAGTGAGGCTGTTCGGCCAGCCGCTCCGTTCCTTCGATCAATGGGACCGCATCGGCTATGTTCCGCAGAAACATGCGCTGAATCCGCAGTTTCCGGCCTCCGTGCGCGAGATCGTGCTGTCGGGACTCTACACGCGCAAGCGATGGCTGAAACGGCTGAAGCCGGACGATCACAGCAAAGCAGAGGAAGCGATGCAAGCCCTGGGCATCGAACAACTCGCTGACAAGCGCGTCGGCGAATTGTCCGGCGGTCAGCAGCAGCGGGTCTTCCTGGCGCGTGCAATCATCAATCAGCCGGAACTTCTCATCCTCGATGAGCCGTTCACCGGTGTGGATGAAGCGACGCAGCAGAGCTTCTTTCAGATCCTGCGGCATATGCATCAGCATCATAATATGACTTTCCTCATGGTTTCCCATGATTTGCAGATGATGCGCGAATACCTCGGCGATGAGCCGCTTCGGATCAATCCGCGGCTGAGCCTGTATGTCCGGCATTCCCACGGTCAGGATTGCCGCGGAACGGATATTATGCATTCGCTTAAGAGCCTTCGTGCGGACCGTGAAGAGGAGCAAACTGCGTCCCATGAACGCGGGGATCAAAGAAGGTTCCATGACAGCGGAGAGGTACAAGCGGTCATCCATGCCGGAGAAGGGGAGGGAGAGATGTGAGTGTCACTGAGATGCTGGACATCTTCACCTATCCCTTCTTCCAGAAGGCGCTGCTCGGCGGGATCTTGATCGGACTGATGGCGCCGCTCATCGGAGCCTTCCTTGTCTTCCGCAGATTGTCGATGATCGGGGATACCTTATCCCACGTCTCCATCGCCGGCGTCGCCCTCGGTTTCCTCGTCGGCATGTCCCCTCAGTCGCTTGGCATCGTCTTCGCCGTGATCGCCGCACTGGCCATCGAGAAATTGCGCACGACCTACCGGGCGTATGCGGAGTTGTCCATCGCCATCCTGATGTCCGGCGGCGTGGCCCTTGCCTCGCTGTTTATCTCGATGGGCAAGGGGACGATGAATGTCACGGGATATCTCTTCGGCAGCATCTACACCCTGGATGCGGCGGATCTATGGATTGCTGCCGGCGTCACGCTGGCCGTCCTGCTTTTCGTACTTGTAAACTATAAAGAACTATTTTTGATCACCTTCGACGAGGATGCCGCCCGAGTCAGCGGTCTTCCTGCCGCCGCCTACAATCTGCTGATCACGATCCTGACGGCGCTGACGATCAGCGCGGCGATCAAGATCGTCGGCGCCCTGCTTGTATCCGCGCTGATCACCGTGCCCGTGGCAGCCAGCATGATCGCGGCCAAGGATTTCCGCCGCTCCCTGATCCTGTCCGTGATCTATTCTGAAGCAGCGGTGATCATCGGCGTTACGGCTGCCGGCATCGGCAACTTCGCGCCCAGCGGTACGATCGTCCTGCTCCTGATCTTCATGCTCATCGCGACGATCGCCTCGCGGAAAGGAGTGAAACGCTGAATTGGAACTGAATGTCTGGATCTCTTTGGCGGCAGGTTTCCTGTCCTTTATCTCCCCGTGTTGTCTGCCCCTCTATCCTTCATACTTGTCCTACGTCACCGGTGTATCCGTCGGTCAGCTGAAGGAAGGGGCCGGCCGCCGCGATGTGCGGCGGCGCGTTATGACGCATACCCTGTTCTTCATCATCGGTTTCTCCGTGATCTTCTATGCACTGGGAGCCACAGCTGGACTGATCGCTGAACTGTTCACTAATCAGCGTGTACTCATCCAGCAGATCGCCGGCATCCTGGTCGTCGTCTTCGGCCTTTTCATGCTCGGCATCTTCCAGCCGCAGTTCCTGCTTAGAGAACGGAAATTCCAGTTTGCCAAACCTGCCGGCTATCTCGGCTCTTTCCTGGTCGGCGTTGGTTTTGCTGCCGGCTGGTCGCCGTGCATCGGTCCGATCCTCGGTGCGATCATGTCCCTGGCCGCCTCGGAAACGGGGATCTGGCTGACGATGACCACGGCTTATACGCTGGGCTTCGCCGTTCCCTTCTTCATCATGGCCTTCTTCCTCGGCTCCACCCGCTGGTTGCTGCGCTATTCGAATCTCTTCATGAAGATCGGCGGCGGGGTGATGGTTGTGATCGGCGTTCTGCTGTATTTGGGAGAGATGTCGAAGATCACGGCATTTTTGAACTCGATTACACCGGACTGGCTAAAGTTCTGATTATATGGTAAGTTAAGACTTGCCCCGACTCGTCGAAGCGTTGTATCATCGGGGTAAGCAAGTTTGCGAAGGGAGGGCATGCAAGTGGCGACGCCCAGTATGGAAGATTATCTGGAGCGTATCTATCTGCTGATAGACGAGAAAGGATACGCCCGTGTATCCGATATTGCTGAGGGCCTGGAAGTCCACCCTTCAAGTGTTACGAAGATGATCCAGAAACTGGACAGGGATGATTATCTGATCTATGAGAAGTACCGCGGCCTTGTCCTGACACCGAAAGGCAAGAAAATCGGCAAGCGGCTCGTCGATCGGCATCAGTTGTTGGAGGACTTTCTGAAGATCATCGGAGTGCGTGAGGAGAATATCTATGAGGATGTGGAGGGGATCGAACACCATCTCAGCTGGGATTCGATCACCTGCATCGAGTCGCTGGTGGAATACTTTAACCGTGATCCGCAGCGGGTCAAAGACCTGCAGGCGATCCGTCAGGAGATGGAACTGGATCAGGAAGCTTGAGCAACACTTGGTGCTTATGGATATAAGCAGGGTTAGACACGGCAATTGGAAGGGCTTAGGCCCTTCGTTTTTGTTATTCGGGGTTTTGCAGTCATATGGACAACAGCCGCCCGCATACAATCGAATGTTTCATCATGAGGAACTGTTCGATCGGAAGGCGGGATGGCTAATGCGCATCAATGCGGTATTTGAGGGGGGCGGCGTGAAGGGCATCGCGTTTGTCGGTGCCATCGCCGTGACCCAGCAGAGAGGGTTCGTGTTTCATCGGGTGGCAGGAACTTCCTCGGGGTCGATCGTGGCTTCTTTCCTCGCCGCCGGTTACGGCCATGAGGAGATGAAGGAGCTCATCCTGGAGACGCCGTTTCATCAATTTCTGCAAAAAAGCCTGCTCCACCACATCCCCTATATCGGTCCCATCATCCGTTTGTTGTTCAAGAAGGGCATGTATTCAGGTGATCCCCTGGAGGCGTGGATTCGGCAGAAGCTGCTGGCCAAGGGCGTGCGAACCTTCAGTGATCTGCCGCCGAATTCCCTGTATATCATCGCGTCGGATATCTCCAACGGCAAGATGATCGTCTTGCCCGATGATCTGAAGGACTACGGCATTCATCCTGATTATTTTGAAGTGGCGCGGGCCGTGCGGATGAGCATCAGCATACCGTATTTCTTCGACCCGGTGATCATGAAGCGCAATTATGTCGTCGACGGCGGGATCCTGAGCAACTTCCCGATGTGGATCTTCGACAACGAGATGATCAAGAACGGCGGGGAGAAGCTGATCCCGACGATCGGTTATCAGCTGGTCGGGAAGAATCCCCATGCCAAGAACGAAATCAACGGCCCGTTGTCGATGCTGCAAGCGCTCTTCGCCACGATGATGGGCGCCCACGATGAACGCTATATCGACAAGAAGTATCGCTACCGCACGGTGAAGATCGATGCTTCCAGCGTCGGCACGCTGCACTTCGATATCACCCGGGAGCAGAGCTTGGGACTGTATGAGTCCGGTGTTCGAGCGGCGGAGGAGTTCTTCAACAAGTGGTCCTATGCGGAGTACTTATCCAAATTCCATGATTTCAACAAAAAATTCCTCGGTCGATGAAATGAACCTCCCCCTATGACATTCAGTGATAGCGGGGAGGTTCGTTTCGGTCGTCCTTTTTGGCTCCCTCGATCACGCGCAGCTTCACCTTTCGCTGCGGCTTCTTCCCCGGCTTCCGGGGTCTTGCCGGCGGGATGCTGCCGCTTCTCAGCCGCGCGAACCAGTACCGCCAGCGGTGCGGCGGGTAGAAGTAAAGCAAAGCGATGATCCCGATTAAGAGCAGCGGGATGATCAGCGGCCGTGGATTCGATATGATGCCGATGACGATCAGCACAAACAAAGCGGCCAGCCAGATCTGGTCGCGCCGCGTTTGTCGCCGCCAATTGCGTCGCATGATAATCACACCCTTAGGAATCTTCCTAGTGTCTTGGAATCTGGCAGCCTGAGCAAGCGGCTGCTTCAATCCCATCATACACGGTGTGCAGCCTGCAAAGCAACAGGCCGCCGCATGCTTCGATGTTTAGCAGGGAAGGCTTTGTTGCATACTATGCATATTCCGCGACCTGTATTTATTTTATATTTAAGAGGAAGGAGCCGCACGATGAACACCGTCGAAGATCGGACTATGCAACAAGCTCGGAATCGTGGGGATGAGGGGCATACCGCGCCGCAGCATCGCACGAATCCCTGGACCTTTGCTGTGTATATCGGTTTTTTTGCCGGACTGATCTGGGGGTTGGTGAAGATCTTCTTCTACTATTTTGAGTTTACGAAAGTGGAGCCGGCTTTTTTCATGAGAACTTGGTATGTGGACCGTTATTTGAATACATGGACGGGGCATGTGGTCGGCCTGTTCTGGATTGTCGTCGGTTCCATTGCCGCAGCGCTTGTGTATACCGCATTGTTCCGCAAGTTCCCAGGTCCTTGGCCGGGGGTGCTCTACGGTTTGGCGTGGTGGGCGGTGCTGTATACGTGGGTTGGACCGTGGACGGCTAGCTTCGAGAGCCTGTATACCTTGGACCACAACTCCTTCTGGACGGATCTCAGCATCTTCGTGTTGTGGGGGGTGTTTATCGGCTACAGCATCTCCTTTGAGTTCACCGATGAGCAGAGCAGGGACAGCTCCCGTCAGGTGCTCAAGTAGTTTTTTCTTTCAAAGTGCCCGCTGCTGTGGTACAATGTCATAATGAATTTGCCGAGGCATTTTGAACGATGTAAGGATGGTAGTGATCATGAAGCGTATCTTGGTGTTGAATGGTCCCAATCTCAATCTGCTCGGGATGCGTGAGCCCGGTGTGTACGGCACGGAGACCTTGGCGGATATCGAACGGCGGCTTAGGGAACTGGCGGAAGCGCGGCGGGCTGACATCGACTTCCATCAGTCCAATCATGAAGGCGTGCTTATCGATCTGATCCACGGCGCGGCGGGGAAGTATGACGGCATCGTCTTTAATCCAGGCGCTTATACCCATTACAGCTATGCCCTGCGCGATGCCATCGCTGCGGTGAAGGTGCCCGTCGTGGAGGTGCATATGTCGAACATCCACGCCCGCGAATCCTTCCGCCATCAGTCGGTCATCGCACCGGTTGCCGTCGGCCAGATCGCAGGTTTCGGAGCACGCAGCTATGAACTGGGCTTAAGCGCCATCCTCGATCTTCTCGAGCAGGCATAGTTCACCGCCGGTCAACCTCGTGCATCCTACGCATCCTAACCCAATATAGACTAGCAGGTGATACACTATGAGCAATCAACGGGTGGAACGTCTCAGACAGCGGCTCCAGGAATTAGATCTGGAAACCTTGTTCGTAACCAATGCGGTGAACCGCCGCTATCTGTCCGGCTTTACGGGGTCTGCGGGTTATCTCGTGATCACGATGCAGGAAGCGCTTTTGATCACGGATTTTCGCTATCGTGAACAAGCTCCGCAGCAGGCAGCCGGCTACCGGGTGATCGAACATACGGGCAATCCGGCCGTCACCATTGCTGAGACCTTGCGTGAGCTCGGCATCCGCCGCATCGGCTTCGAGCAGCATGATGTAAGCTATGCTGATTATCAGAACTATGTCAAGGAATTCGGGATCGAGATGGTGCCGGTGGATCAACTGGTCGAGCAGCTGCGCATGACCAAAGATGATGAAGAGTTGAAGCTGATCCAAGAGGCCTGTGACCTTGTCGATCGTACATACGAACATATGCTTGGCTTTATTCGTCCGGGTATGACGGAGCGGGATGTGGCGCTCGAGCTGGAATTCTTCATGCGTGCCCACGGCGCCGACAGCCCGTCCTTCGATACGATCGTCGCTTCCGGCGTGCGCTCTTCGCTGCCCCACGGCGCCGCATCGGAGAAGGTGCTCGAACCGGGTGACTTTGTGACCTTGGATTTCGGCGCATATATGAACGGGTACTGTTCGGATATTACGCGAACGGTGGTACTGGGTCCGCTGTCGGATCGCCACCGCGAGATCTACGAGATCGTGTTGGAGGCCCAGCTTCTCGCCCTGGAGAGAATCAAGCCGGGGATGACAGGCGCGGAGGCAGACCGCATCGCCCGCGATTACATCGCTTCCCGCGGTTACGGAGAACAATTCGGCCACGGGCTCGGCCATGGACTTGGCATGGAAGTCCATGAGCAGCCGCGGTTGGCACGTACCGGTTCCATCGTGCTGGAGCCGGGGATGGTCGTCACCATCGAACCGGGGATCTATATCCCGGGATTCGGCGGCGTGCGCATCGAGGATGATGCGGTGGTGACGGAGACGGGACTCAAGCGGTTGACGAAGTCTACTAAGGAGCTGAAGGTCCTGCAGTAATTCGACAGGATCTAGATTCCTTCGACAGCAGTTGCTTTTTGATCCACGTTTGATCCATAATTTTATATATTTATCGAATTAGATCAGGAGGGAATTCTGTGATATCAGTTAACGATTTTCGTACAGGATTGACAATTGAATATGAGGGTGAGATCTTTTCGGTGCTCGACTTCCAACACGTGAAGCCGGGGAAAGGTGCGGCCTTCGTCCGCTCGAAGCTGAAGAACCTGCGCAACGGCAACATCGTGGAGAAGACCTTCCGCGCAGGAGAACAAGTAGGACGCGCCCATGTGGAGAACCGCACGATGCAGTATCTCTACAATGCCGGTGACGAATACACCTTCATGGACAATGAGACCTACGATCAGATTACGCTGAATCGCAGCCAGATCGAGTGGGAATTGAATTTCCTGAAGGAGAATATGAATGTACAGATCACCAGCTATCAAGGTGAAGTTCTCGGCATCCAGCTGCCGAACAGCGTGGAACTGCAAGTGGTGGAGACGGAGCCGGGCGTGAAGGGCAACACCGCTACCAACGCGACGAAGAGCGCTAAGCTGGAGACAGGTTTCGTCGTACAGGTGCCGCTCTTCATCAACGAAGGCGATATCTTGTCCATCGATACAAGAGACGGCAAATATCTGTCCCGTGCTTGATCGAGTCTCTCATCTTGGTGCCGGGGAGTGAAGAAACTTGTCATTAGTAGTGATGAAATTCGGCGGCAGCTCCGTCGGCGATACGGAGCGTATGAAGCGTGTCGCCAAACGGATCGTAGCGAAGAAAGAAGAAGGGCATAAAGTCGTCGTTGTCGTCTCGGCGATGGGAGATACAACGGATGATCTGATCGATCTGGCGAAGAGCATCACCGATCGGCCTGCCGCACGCGAGATGGATATGCTGCTTACCACGGGGGAACAGGTCTCCGTAGCATTGCTCGCTATGGCGATTCAGGAACTCGGTACGCCGGCGATCTCCTATACCGGCTGGCAGGCAGGGATGATCACGGATGAGGCGCACGGCCGCGCCAAGATCAACGACATCAAGCCGAAGCGGATCATGGAATCGCTGGAGCAGGGCAAGATCGTGATCGTCGCCGGCTTCCAAGGCATCTCCGATGACGGGGAGATCACGACCCTTGGCCGCGGCGGATCGGATACGACGGCGGTAGCCATAGCTGCCGCAATTCAAGCAGATCTGTGTGAGATCTATACCGATGTGGACGGCGTCTATTCGACGGATCCGCGCATTGTGAAGCACGCCCGCAAGCTGGACGCGATCTCCTATGATGAGATGCTGGAGCTGGCGAATCTGGGGGCTGCAATCCTCCATCCGCGGGCAGTGGAATATGCGAAGCAATACAATGTGAAACTAGTGGTACGTTCCAGCTTTACGAATGCGGAAGGAACGTTAGTGAAGGAGGAAGCAGCGATGGAGCAGGGAATCGTCGTCCGCGGCATCGCCTATGACAAGAATGTAGCCAGAATCAGCATTCAGGGAGTCAAGGACGAGCCCGGGATCCTGGCTGCGGTATTCACCGCGCTGGCCGAAGCCGGGATTGATGTCGATATCATCGTACAGAGCGGGATTTCCAATGGTACAGCGGACTTCTCCTTTACGGTCCATCTCGAGGATGCGGAGCGCGCGAAGTCTGTAATCGAAGGGATCCGCGACCGCGTGGAATTCGAGAAAGTCACCTCAGAGACCGATCTGGTCAAAGTATCGATCGTCGGCGCGGGCATGGTGAGCAACCCGGGAGTTGCGGCGAAGATGTTCGACGTCATCTCCAAGCAAGGCGTCAACATCAAGATGGTCAGCACATCGGAGATCAAGATCTCCTGTGTTATTGATGTGACCCATCTGACGGAAGTCATCCTGGCCTTGCATTCCGCTTTCGATCTGGATACGAATCAGACGGCCTTCGTAGGCGGACCGAAAGAGAGAAGATAAGCAAGGGAATCAACCGAACCATACGCCGCGCTATACGGCAATATGCGAAAGGCACTGATCTCATAGGCATCATCTGCCGATTAAGAAACTGAAGATCTTTAGAAACAGCGCGGTAATCCCCGCCGCCATAAGCGGACCCACGGGGATGCCGCGCAGGAAGATAATGCCCAATATCGAACCGATGACTAGACCCACGATGAGTTGTGGGTCTATTTTTAATACCTCCAACCCCTTGGCGTTCATATAGGTCGCCGCTGCGCCGCCGGCCAGAGCGATGATCCCCGGCCATGAGGTGAACACATGAATGATATCGCGCCAGCCGATCTTCTCGCTGGCGAAGGGCACGAGAACGGCCATGGTCAGAAACAGGAGACCGAGTTCGAGGCCGCGCCGCTCGATCACAGGCAAGTATCGCTCCAGGTGAATCAGCTTGATGATGAGCAGGATGCAAGCGGCCGTCGTGATAATCGGCGAACGGCCGATCAGTCCCGTGATGATCAGGATGACGAGCAAGATTTCTCCATTCATAGACCGATACCCCTGTCCCAGAATTCATACATTCCATTGTATGGGACAGCCTGCGATTTTAGAACTTTGCAATCAGCGTATCATGCACGAGAATCGGCACAACATCGGTGATGTTCGTCTGACTGCAGTAAGACACCTCTTCTTCCAAGCCGATGTTCGACAGCCGCCGGCCGTTGCGGCAGGAGAGGATTTCCTCTTCCAGCCGGTCCTTAACATGGAAGTAGCTGCTGCGCATCGCCGCTCCAAAGTCGTCCACATCCACTCTCTCCGTGCTTTGCTTCTCCACTTCAGTGATGAACAATCCTGCACAGAGACCATCTTCCAAAGAAAAACGATCCTTCGTTCCAGCGCAGATCACGGCGATATCCCGCTTTAGAGACAAGCAATAGCGCGCCGCAGCCCGAACATTGAGCAGGGCAGCAGCGACCACGCAGCTGGCCTTTGACGATTTTTGGATCGCCCGTGTGCCGTTGGTTGTAGTGAGGATGACTTTCTTTCCCCGAAGTTCAGGGGACATGTACTCGAAAGGGCTGTTGCCCAGCTCGAAACCTGGAATCTTCTTGCCGTTTCGCTCACCCCCGAGATAGGTTCCTTCCTGCTGACGTTCCTTTGCTTGATAGACCGTTTCTACCGGGATGACGCCTTCACATCCGTATTGCAGTGCGGTGATGATCGTGCTCGTCGCTCGCAGCACATCGATGACGACGGCGGTTTTGCCGACGAGATCGTCCGTGCAGGTTTCATTGACGGATGGGATGACGGCTATACGACACATCTGCTACCTCTCCTTCATTTTCCGGCTTTCCTGATAAGACCGTTAATCGTATCCGCCCTTAATCCGCGGCGCAGCGCTTCCAAAGACAGCACATCATCGGGAGCGATGTTGCCGAGATTCGTCTCTGGTCCGAGGCGGTTGATCAGTTCTGCCTGCTGTGTCTTCAGCGGTGCCTCCCAAAGGACGACATGCGGGTCGGGAAGCTGAGCCAGGACGTCTTCGATTATCCCGCCCATACATTTGCCCTGCTCATCATAGATGCCGACTCCCTTCCCGGATTCCCGCCCTTCGATGGTAACGAACTCCGATCCATACTTAAGGTCATCTTGGATCGTCTGGATGAGCGCCTCGGTTTCCAGCTTCGATCCCCATGCTTTCTTGCCGTATTCCGTGAACACCTTTAATCCCAGCGCGGCGCCGTGCTCGATGAGCTCGTGTCTGACCTCCTTCGGCATGTCGATCGTGCCGTCGGACACCTCGATCCCGTCGAAACCGAGACGGGTGACGGTATCCAGGTACTCCGGCACCAATCCCTTCAGAACAGCGATTTCCAAGAAGGTTCCGCCGGGCATGACCGTGATGCGGTGCTGTTTGCAGAGAGTGATCTTCTCGCGAAGGAGTTCATGAGAGTAGAGCGCGGATGTGCCGAAACCCAGTTTGATGATATCGATATAATCACCGGCTGTCTCGATCATGTCGCGAAAGGCGGTCCTGCCCAACCCTTTGTCGATCACCATCGTCAGCCCGATGCGCCGGGGTTTGGCCCTGCGGCTGCCGGAAGGATCGATCAGCTCGGCATTCCATACACCTTCTCGTAAACTCTCCATATCCCTTACGTCCCCTAACTGTAGATAAATTGTATGACTCATGATGGCAATATATGCGGTCCCGCCTGGGGGTGTGCCCATGATCCTAAAATCGAACAAGCCCGCATAGAGTGGATATACAAGTGTATAGGACAAGGAGAGACGGCTATGAGCAAATATCTCTTAGGCATGGTGCTGATCCGGATCCTCTCAGGCACCCTCGAGATCACCGCCGCGCTGATCATGTATCGGCTGAATTCCTTGGAGAAGGCGCTGTTGGTGAACTCGACGCTGGCCCTCGTCGGACCGTTCGTGTTGATCACGACGACGGCTCTTGGGTTAGTCGGCGTGGCGGATAAGTTGTCCTACAGCAAGCTGCTGTGGATCATCGCGGGACTGACCTGCCTGTTCATCGGCATCTTCAAGCGATAAGGGCTCTATTAACAGACAAGCATGAATAAAACCGCCGGTCAAGCATACATATGTGGTATCGAAGGACAAGTGAGGGAGGCGAGCGAGAAGATGTTGACCACTCTCTTCGACATCCTGCCAGATGTTCTGGCCGGGGCGGTAAGCCGACTGGCCCCGTCCGTGCTCGACAGCATGGAAGAACTGCGGGTGCGCGAGGGCAGGCCGCTGGAAGTGGGTTTCGACGGGCGTTATGCTTTCATCACAGCAAGCGGTGAGCTGACTGTTTCTCCAAGCGCAGCCTGCTACCGGCCGGACAGGCAGGAATGCATGAAACTGCTTGATATCGTGACAAACCATTCCCTCTATTCCTTCGAGGAAGAGCTGCGCCGAGGCTATATTACGGTCCGCGGCGGGCACCGCGTCGGCATCGCCGGCCGGGCGGTTCTGGACGGGGGCAAAGTCAAACTGCTTCGCGATATATCGGCGTTTAACATCCGCATCGCAAGAGAGGTGAAGGGAGCAGCTGAAGGCATCATTCGCTGGCTCATCGATCCCCTGGCCGGCACGGTCCATCACACTCTGGTCATCTCGCCGCCGCAGTGCGGGAAGACGACTTTGATCCGCGATTTGGCCCGCATCTTAAGTGAGGGCAGTTGGAACCAGGCACAGGCGTTTGATGAAGGCCGCAGATTGAGGGGCCTCAAAGTGGGGATCGTTGATGAACGTTCAGAGATCGCGGCCAGTGTCGGCGGCGTGCCGTCCTTCGATCTCGGTCCCCGCACCGATGTGCTAGATGCCTGCCCCAAGGCGGAAGGCATGATGATGATGATCCGTTCTCTCTCGCCCCATGTGTTGGTCGTTGATGAGATCGGACGCAGCGAAGATGCGGAGGCGATTCTGGAAGCGATGCATGCCGGGATTAAAGTTGTCGCCACGGCGCACGGCCGGAACCCCGAGGAAGTGAAGAAGCGGCCTGGGCTGGCCCCCTTATTTACCGCGCCGCTCTTCCAGCGGTATGTCGTGCTTGCCGGAACGGGCCGGCAGCGCAGGCAGACGGTATTCGACGAGCAGATGCGCTGCCTCGGCCCGCCGCTTGAGAGGACGGCAGAAGTGCGGTGATCAAGGTCCTGGGAGCTGTTCTGATCATCGGCGCTTCGACCTTATACGGCTTCTATCGGGCTTATCTGTATGCGGAACGGCCGCGGCAGATCCGGCAGCTCATCCATGCGGTGAGCAGACTGAGAACGGAGATCTGGTACGGCAGCACGCCGCTGCCCGCCGCCCTCAGCAAATTATCGCAGCTCTGCGCAAAGCCCCTAGATCGCATGTTCCTGGTCATCTCCGAACGGCTGCAGGCGGAACGCACGGCTACCGTCCATACAGTGTGGTCGGAAACCATCGAGGAGATGTGGGGGCAGACGGCGATGAAACAGCCCGAGAAGGAAGCGCTGCTCGAATTGGGAGCTGTTCTGGGCATCTCCGACCGCGAGGACCAGCTGCAGCATCTTAAACTCGCGCAGACACATCTTGAGCATGAAGAGACCGCTGCCAAGGATGAACAGGTGAGATATGAGAAACTGAGCAGGAGTTTGGGGTTGTTGGGAGGCGCGCTCATCGTGATCCTAATCTATTGAGAGTAAGTAGGTGCGTTCATGAATTTCGACATAAACGCCATATTCCAAATCGCCGGGATCGGGATCATCACGGCTATGATTCATACGGTTCTGAAACAGATGGGGAAAGAGGACATGGCGCACTGGGCTACCGTGATCGGCTTCGTCGTTGTGATGTTCATGGTAATCCGCCTGCTGGATGAACTGTTCCAGAGAATCAAGACGATCTTCCTGTTCCAATAGGTGGGCGGCTATGGAGATCATCCAAATCGTCGGTCTCGGATTGCTCGTGACGATCTTGTCCCTCGTCTTAAAAGAACAGAAACCGATGTTCGCCTTTCTCATCACGACATCGGCGGCCTTGTTCATCTTCATCTTCCTCGTCGATAAGATCGCCGCGGTGATCCGCGTGATCGAGGACCTGGCGCTCGAGACGAATGTCAATATGGTCTATCTGAAGACGATCCTGAAGATCATCGGGATCGCCTATATCGCCGAATTGGGAGCACAGATCGTGCGGGATTCCGGTCATGCTTCTATTGCTTCCAAGATCGAATTAGCCGGCAAAGTGCTCATCCTCGTCATGGCGATCCCGATCATCGAGGTTCTGATCAAGACGGTGCTCAGCATGCTGCCGTCATCCGCCTGAGAAGGTGTCTGTAGGAGAGATACATATGACGAAGCATACAAGTTCACTCGATTGGCGGCTGATCCTCGCGGTGACGGCATCGGCCATGATCTGGCTTGCCGCTCGGGTTTACGCCGATATCCCGCAGCAGGTCCCCGAAGTGCAGATGGATCTCTTGGATACCGATCAAGTGGAGCGATATTGGGAGCAGCTGCTGCATGAATACGGAGGCTATATTCCCGGGAGACATCCGCCGAGCTTGATGGAAATGATCCGCGGCGAGGGTTTCTCCATCGGACAGATCCTGGGCGCTCTCCTCCGGCTTCTGTTCCATGAAGTGCTGTACAACGGAAGCCTGCTCGTTTCGATCATCATCCTGACGGTGTTCAGCATGATCCTAGAGACGATGCAATCGACTTTTGAACACAACACCGTCAGCAAGATCGCCTATTCGATCTCTTATATCGTACTCATCGTCTTAGCCGTGAACAGTTTCCATACGGCCATCGAATATGCCCGCCAAGCGATCGGCGATATGATCGAATTCATGCTGGCCATGGTGCCGCTCCTGCTTACTCTGCTGGCTGCGATGGGCGGCATTGCCTCGGTATCGATCCTGCATCCGCTCATCGTCTTCATGATCCATGCGGTGGGCACGTTGATCCATACCGTGGTGTTCCCGCTGCTGTTCTTCTCTGCCGTGCTCTATATCGTAAGTTCCTTGTCAGACAAATATAGGGTGACCTATCTGGCGAATTTCCTGCGCAATATCAGCATCGCCCTGCTCGGCATCGTTCTGACGGTCTTCCTCGGCGTGATCTCGGTACAGGGGGCAACCACCGCCGTAGCCGACGGCGTGACCCTGCGCACGGCGAAGTACATCACCGGCAACTTCGTGCCCGTCGTCGGCCGCTTGTTCTCCGATGCGGCGGATACGGTACTCAGCGCATCTGTGCTTGTCAAGAATGCCGTTGGCATCGTCGGCGTTGTCATCATCGTGCTGCTGTGCGCTTTCCCCGCGGTGAAGATCCTGACCTTAGCGCTGATCTACAACATCTCGGCAGCGGTGATGCAGCCCCTCGGCGAGAGCCCGATCGTAAGCTGCCTGCAGACGATCGGCAAGAGCATGATCTATGTGTTCGCCGCCCTCGCCTCCGTTGGCTTGATGTTCTTCCTGGCGGTGACGATCATCATCACCCTGGGGAATGTGTCGGTGATGATCCGATGAAGCCGATGGCGATGCCCGCTGGAAGGGGGCGAAGTCCATGATCGATTGGCTGGCCGGCTGGCTGCGTGAGATCGTCCTCGTCGTCTTGTTCGCTGCCGTCGCCGATATGCTGCTGCCGACGAATGGCTTGCAGCGCTATATCAAGGTCGTCATCAGCTTGTTCATCCTGCTGACGATCCTTTCCCCGGTCTTGACGCTGCTTAGATCGGACTTCAACTTTACGGAGGTCGATGCGCAGCTGAACCGCTGGCAGGAATCGAATCTGCAAGGAAGTTCAGACGAGAAGATCACGCGGGATGCGGAGCGGCTGCGGCGGGCGAATGAACAGCAGACGGCGCGCTGGGTGGAAGAGCGGCTGGCGGAGATGATGACGGCGGATCTGATCGAGCAGGGATATACAGAGGTCCAGGAAGTGCAGGCAGAGATCGAACTTTCGCCCTCGGGGCACGCGAAGATCCGCAAGGTTGAGGTATATCTGCGGGCGGAAACCGAGGAGGACAGCATACAGCCGCAAGGAAGCGAAGCGTCTGAGCCGATCGCACAGATTCGCCCCATCGAACCGGTGATGATTGAGATTCGGCTTGACGATCAAGTACAGGAAGAGAAGCGAAGCGGGGATGGAGATGCACCTTATGCCTCGCCGCTGACACGGCAGATTCGCCAGGTGATCGCTGCCGGCTGGCAAGTCGCACCCGAGCAAATCGTCTTTCATGAGGCTGCCCGCTAAGGAGGTGAAGCAGGGTTGATCAAGCTGCTCAGTTGGTTAGAAGAACGATTAGGCGGGGGCAAGGACGGCGCCAAGCGGGTGCGAACCTTTCAATGGTTGATCATCATGGGGCTGGCCGGCGCTGCACTGATGATCCTGAATTCCTTCATTCGCGTCGAGGAGATCAGCGATGAACCTTCCCGCCTGCCGGCGGGCGATGCAGAGCAGACCGTATTTCTCAATCAGTCGCAGGAGAAGGACAATCCATTCACCGAGTATGAGCGGAAGTATGAGAACCGCCTCAAGGAGATCCTCGAGAAGATCGTCGGTGTCGGCAGCGTGGATGTGATGGTGACGATCGAATCGACGGAGGAAAGCGTCGTCTACCGGGATTATCATGAATCAGAGCAGGAGACAAACGAGCGGGATGATCAGGGAGCACAGCGTCATATCACCAGCGTGACGAGGGATGGAACGATCGTGTTGTATACGGTCTCGGGCGAAAGCCGGCCGATCATCCTCAAATTGATCAAGCCGCAGATCCGCGGTGTGATCGTCGTCGCCAATGGGGCAGAGAATTCCGTCGTGAAGCAGATGTTGTCGGAAGCGGTGCAGCGCGGATTGAATGTGCCGCCTGCGCGCATCTCCATCCTGCCGCGGAAGACGCAATGACATAGATTCTCATCACTTATCTTACTTAGGAGGAATGAACATGAATACGAGAAAACAGAAAATCTGGCTCATCTCGATGCTCAGCCTGATGGTGATTCTGTCAGCATACTACCTCTTCACCGATGACCTGAACCAACTGGATGATGCGAAACTGGCGCAAGGGGAAGGCACTACAGCGGAAGATCTGGGAGCGGCCTATGATTCGCAGTTCACCGGTGGCGGGGAGTTCCTGCTGAGCGATGAAGAGATCCTGGCCGAAGTGGAGAGCCTGCAGGCGAGCGCACATCTCATGGATCAATTTGATTCGTGGCAGTATGCGCGGGATCAACAGTTGAAGGAAAAGTTCGATGAGATCCACGGGATCGTCACCGATCCGGCGCAGTCCTCTGAGACGATGGCTCAGGCCTATGAGCAGCTGCATCAGCTTGAGGAGCAGCATCACATCATCCAAAGTATAGAGGAACAGTTGATGGAAGAGTTCGCCAATGCGATCATCACGCCGCAGGATAACGGGGAATATCATGTGCGCATCATGGCGGAGCACCTGGAGAAGAGCCAAGCGGTGAGCATCATCGAGACGGTTGCCGAACAGCTGGGCATCAGCAACCGCGATGTCTTCGTGACGGTGATCAATTAGCGGTTATCCAATAGGGTTGATCCATGAATATAGCAGCAAAAGCATAAATCAAGCCGTTCCATGATGATGCGGTGGCCTTAACAGCCACCGCATCTTGCTGCACAGGTCTGTTATACAGAGCGTGTAGACCGATATTCGTTGACTTCGCGGGAAGATTGACAGCGGCGACAAAAAAATGGATGATATCAAAGTCATAGTGCGCTATAATAAAATTCGTGCCGTTGACATAGTTGTGATATAATACAACCAATTGCGTGAATTTTGTGGTAGCGCAAGCGAGGGACAAGCCTCTACAAGGAGTGAGTGATTTTGAAGTTAGATGAGATCAAAGAATTGATCAAACTGATCGATGAAACTTCTATCCACGAATTGGAGATCGAGAATGAACATACACGTATCACGATTCGCAAGCCGAACCGGACGGAGTCGCTGATCGTCAACTCTGTACCGGCATCCGGCGCGGTATTTAATCAGCCGCAGATCGTACCGCAGGTTCCGGATGCAGCGGCGCAGCAGCTGCCGCAAGCCGCACCGCAGGCTCCCGCAGAGGAGACCGCTTCGGTGCCGGCGGATCAGCTGCATCAGATCACTTCACCGATGGTTGGTACGTTCTACGCAGCGCCTGCACCGGATGCACCGCCTTACGTTACCGTTGGCAGCAAGGTTACGGAGAAGACCGTTGTCTGCATCGTGGAAGCGATGAAACTCATGAACGAGATCGAAGCTGAAGTGAAGGGCGAGATCGTAGAGATCCTGGTAGAGAACGGACAGTTGGTCGAATATGGTCAGCCTTTGTTTCTCGTTAAGAAGGAATAGCGCTTAGTCCTAACAGGAGGTACGATCATGTCATTTCAGAAGATTCTTATCGCGAACCGCGGCGAGATCGCTGTCCGCATCATACGCGCTTGCAAGGAGATGGGCATCTTCACCGTTGCCGTGTTCTCGGAAGCAGACCGTGACGCCTTGCACGTTCGTTTAGCGGATGAGGCTTACTGCATCGGCCCGACTTCGTCGAAGGACAGCTATCTGAACTACGCGAACATCATGAGCGTCGCGACGCTGACCGAAGTCGATGCGATCCATCCCGGCTACGGTTTCCTAGCGGAAAATGCGGATTTCGCCGAGATCTGCGAATCCTGCAATATCACCTTCATCGGCCCGTCGCCGGCGGCGATCAGCAAGATGGGGGATAAGTCGATTGCGAAGCAGACGATGCAAGAAGCGGGCGTGCCCGTGATCCCCGGCTCGGACGGTTTGGTGGAGGATATGGAGGAAGCGGTGCGCGTAGCCCGCGAGATCGGTTATCCGGTGCTCATCAAGGCGACGGCCGGCGGCGGCGGCAAGGGAATCCGCATCGCCGAGGACGAGGAGTCCCTGATCCGTCAGATCACCAATGCGCAGCAGGAAGCGGAGAAGGCCTTTGGCAACGCCGGCGTGTACCTGGAGAAATATCTCACCGGCATGAGGCACGTGGAGGTGCAGATCCTTGCTGACAAGCACGGCAATGTTGTGCATCTCGGCGAGCGTGACTGTTCCATCCAGCGCCGCAGACAGAAGCTGATCGAGGAAGCGCCGAGCCCGGCGATTACGCCGGAGATCCGCGCCCGCATGGGAGAAGCGGCGGTGCGGGCAGCAAAAGCCGTGGAATATTCCGGTGCTGGAACGATCGAATTTCTGCTCGATGCCGATGGGAACTTCTATTTCATGGAGATGAATACGCGCATCCAAGTCGAGCATCCCGTGACGGAGATGATCACGAACGTCGATATTATCAAAGAGATGATCCGCATCGCCGAGGGACAACCGCTGTCCTTCACCCAGGATGACATCACCTTCAACGGCTGGTCGATCGAATGCCGTATCAATGCGGAGAATCCGGAGCGGAACTTCATGCCATCGCCGGGCGTGGTTGACTTCTATTTGCCGCCTGGAGGCACCGGGGTTAGAGTGGACAGCGCGGTGTATCCGGGGTATGCGATCTCCCCGCACTATGATTCGATGATCGCCAAGCTCATCGTCTGGGGCAGGGACCGCCAGGAAGCGATCGAACGGATGAAGCGGGCACTGAGCGAGTTCGCCATCGAGGGCGTTCATACGACCATTCCGTTCCATCTGAAGCTTCTAAACCACCCGCGTTTCGTCCAGGGAGACTTCGATATCAAGTTCCTGGATGAGAACCCGATTCATGAAATGTGAGCCCGGGACGAATGTTTGTCATATTCTAAGGCGGATGATATATTTATATAATATAGAACAAGCTTGTGTCGCAGGTTCTAACATACATAGGCGGGGAGGTGAAAGCGGTGAATACAATCGCGCCTGATTACGAGAAGACGGAATTAGGAAGTATACAGATCGCTCCCGAGGTCATCGAGATTATCGCAGGCTTGGCTACGGTTGAAGTGGATGGCGTAGCAGGGATGAGCGGAGGATTCGCCGGGGATATTGCGGAACTGCTCGGCCGCAAGAATCTGGGCAAAGGCGTTAAGGTGGAAGCGGGCCAGCGCGAAGCAGCTGTTGATGTATCGATTCTGATTAAGTACGGATATCGCATCCCTGAGGTGGCTTCAGCCATTCAACAGAATGTCAAACATGCTATTCAGTCTATGACCGGTCTTGATGTCGTGGAAGTAAATGTACATATTCATGGTGTGCATTTCCCAGCGCAGGAGAAACAAGACGAAGAAGCTTCGATCCAGCAGCGCGTCAAATAAGCACGCACAACCCCCTGGCAGGCAGGGGGATTTCCTTTGATCTTTGGAGGGACAAGCCCATATGGTAAGAATGTTCGATCGCCTATTTCTATTCTTGTATAGTTTGCTCATCGGGATCAGCTTGATCTTCCTGATCATCGTCAGCACCGGCTTAGTTGAGCCTTGGGTGGCAAGGGATGTCCTTGATCTCCTGACAGAGCGGGGGCCGGTCAGCTGGACGGCGGCTATCGCGGCGATTTTGCTGTTTGCCGTCAGTGTCCGTTTCTTCTATATCAGCATCGCTGCCGGTTCGGGCAAACCGCCTTCCATTGAACAGCGAACGGACTTCGGCGATATCAGCATCTCGTTGGAGACGATCGAGAACTTGGCGCTCAGAGCTGCTTCCCGCATCGCGGGCATCAAGGATCTCAAAGCCAGAGTGCAGGTGGGACAAGCCGGATTGATCATCAAGCTGCGCTCAGTGGTTGATGGTGACGCCGCGATCCCGGTGCTCACGGAGGAAGTGCAGCGCACGGTGAAAGCCCATGTCGAAGAGATCTCCGGGGTGCCGGTGATGAGTGTGAACGTGTTCATCGCCAATATCGTACAGACGCAAGTATTCAAGAGCCGAGTTGAATAGGGGTGGATCACCCGATGTGGAATGAATTGTGGGAGAAGCACAGAGCGACCTGCTTGGGCGTGCTCTGCGGCCTGTTTCTTGGCGTGATCTACTTGTTCTTCGGATTTTGGGACATGCTGGTATTCGGCTTCTTGATTCTGGTGGGTTATTATATCGGCCGGAAGATCGATGCAGGCGAGGAAATCGTGAACTTGGAAGAGCTATACAAGTGGATGACAGACCGCTGGCGGATGTTCAAATAATCCTCTGCAGCCGATTATGCTGACAGAGGAATTTTTTCGTTTGGGATTGTGACGCATTGACGTATAATAGGGATAACTGTACATATATGCAGATGCACAAATATAGGAGGAAGCAACATGAAGCGAAGGCTGGCCCGAGAATTGGCGATACAGAGTTTGTACCACATAGCGATGAATCAAGTTGCTCCGGCTGAATCCATCAGCATGGTGTTGGAGGAGGCTTCGACAGAGCGTGAGCAGCCTGTTCCCAAGGAAGAGCTGGAAGAGATCACGCCGTATCTAGGCACCCTGGTCGAAGGTACGATCGGCCGGCTGGATGAGATCGATTCGCTCTTGCAGCGCTATCTCAAGGGATGGAAGATGGACCGCCTGTCCAGGGTTGATCTGCAGATCCTGCGGCTAGCTGTCTATGAGATGATCTTCCATGGGGAAGTGCCGCCGAAGGTAGCCATCAATGAAGCGATCGAACTGGCGAAGTGGTACGGGACGGAGGAATCGGGCAGATTCGTGAACGGTGTACTTGGCAAGATGTTTAATGAACTCGATGAGATCAAAGCTCATCTCCATACATAAGCGTGGGAGGATTCGGTTATGTCAGGACGTATCATTGATGGGAAACATATCGCATCCATCATCCGTGAATCGATCAAACAGGAAACCGAGAAGCTGATTGAGGAGCGGGGGATTCAGCCGGGCTTGGCCGTCGTGCTGGTCGGCGAGGATCCGGCATCGCAGGTCTATGTTCGCAACAAGGAGAGAGCTTGTCAGAAGGTCGGCATGTATTCGGAAGTTCATCGCTTACCGGAACACACCTCGCAGTCCGAACTCATACAGCTGATCGAGCGTTTGGGCCGGGATGAGCGCATCCACGGTATCCTCGTGCAGCTTCCGCTGCCCGCACATATCGATGAGAAAGCCGTCATCGCAGCGATCCCGCCGGCGAAGGATGTCGACGGCTTCCATCCCGTCAGCGTGGGCAATATGGTCATCGGCGATGAGGCCTTTCTGCCGTGCACTCCGGCAGGCATCATCGAGCTGATTAAGCGCACGGGGATCGAACTGGCCGGCAAACATGCCGTTGTTGTGGGCCGGAGCAATATCGTCGGCAAGCCGGTATCCATGCTGCTCCTGCATGAGCATGCAACGGTAACGATGTGCCATTCGCGTACGCCGGATCTTGCAGCGATGACCCGGCAAGCCGATGTTCTTGTGGTCGCCGTCGGCCGGCCGGAGATGATCAAGGCAGAACATGTGAAACCAGGCGCCGTGGTGATCGATGTCGGCGTGAATCGCCTGCCCGACGGAAGGTTGGTCGGCGATGTGGACTACGATGAGGTAGCAGCGATCGCCGAAGCGATTACGCCGGTGCCCGGCGGCGTCGGTCCGATGACGATCACGATGCTGCTGAAGAACACCCTGCAAGCGGCATTGCGCATCTAGGTGAGAAGCGATCTCGGTCGGCCTCGTGCTTCTGAGATGCTGCCGGATGTTGCCGGTTTATGGGGAAAGGGGGAATCGCTGTGGAGAGAACGCAAGTGCCAGGGTCTCCCGACATGAAGATCTTCACGATCAAGCAGATCAACCGCTATATCAAGATGCGGATGGATGCGGACGACATCCTGCAGAATGTCTGGATCCGCGGTGAGATTTCCAACTTCAAACACCATTCCAGCGGCCATATGTACTTTACGCTGAAGGACGAGGAAAGCCGCCTGCGCTGCGTGATGTTCGCCTCGGCGAACCAGCGGCTCGCCTTTATGCCGCGTGAAGGAACGCGGGTGATCGCCCGCGGTTCGATCACTGTCTACGAACGCGACGGCGCTTACCAGTACTATGTGGCGGAGATGCAGCCCGATGGAATCGGCAACCTCTATCTGGCTTTCGAACAGTTGAAGCAGAAGCTTGCCAAGGAGGGGTTGTTCGCCGAGGAGAGGAAGCGGCCGATCCCCAGGTTCCCGCGGGCCGTCGGTGTCATCACATCACCGACGGGAGCTGCTGTGCGCGATATCTTGACCACACTGCAGCGGCGCAGTCCGGCCACGCCGGTGATCGTCTATCCCGTAGCTGTCCAAGGCGTGCATGCAGTGCCGACGATCGTGAAGGCGATCGAGACGATGAACCGGCTGCAAGAGGTCGATGTGCTCATCGTCGGCCGCGGCGGCGGTTCTTTGGAGGAGCTTTGGGCCTTCAACGAAGAGCCGGTGGCGCGGGCGATCGCCGCGTCGCGCATTCCGGTGATCAGCGCCGTAGGTCACGAGACGGACTTTACGATCGCGGATTTCGTCTCCGATCTGCGCGCCGCGACACCGACGGCGGCAGCGGAGCTCAGCGTACCCCATCATCTGGAATTGAAGCAGCAGCTCGCCTATCAGGAACAGCGGCTGTACCGCTCGCTGCGCACGCTGCTCCAAAGCAAGCAGGAGACCTTGGAGCGCCTGCGCAGGTCACCTTACTTCCTGCATCCGCGCCGTTACATGCTCGAATCCGCCGAACGGCTGGACCGCTTAACACAGCAGCTGCAGTATACGCTCACCACGTATACCGGCCGGATTCGCGAGCGCAGATTGCAGCTCGATCACCGGCTTGCGCGGCACAATCCGCTGGAACGAATCGGTTATATGCGCAAGGATCTGCAGGGTATCGAGCAGCAGCTTGTGCGTGCGGTACAGAACCGCAGCCGCTTGTCCCAGCAGCGCTTTGCGGCGTTGATCAAACAGTTGGATGCACTCAGCCCGCTCAAGGTAATGGAACGGGGGTACAGCGTCGTATATGATGAACAGGAGCAAACCGTTTTGAATTCCATCACTCAAGTACAGCCGGGAGATATCGTTAAGATTCGCATGATAGACGGAAGACTGGATTGCCATGTATGGGCGATGAAAGGGGAGGAGCATGAATGAGCGATCAAGTGCAGCAAACAGAGGCTGCCCCGGAGAGCTTCGAGGCGGCGATTGAGAAACTGGAGAGAATCGTCACGCGGTTGGAAAACGGGGATGTTCCCTTGGAAGAAGCCATCGATCTGTTTCAGGAAGGGATGCGCTTGTCCAAGTACTGCTCACAGAAGCTGGAACAAGTTGAACGGAAGATCGAGTTGTTGATGGAGGATGAGGAAGGCATCTCACGCCGGCCCTTTCCTCCGCTGACGGATGAGAAGGGAGAATAAGCTGACGGCATGACGCGCTTGCAAGATTTCATGAAAACCTATACACCGCTGATTGAGCTGGAACTGTCCCGGGTTTTCCCGGAGCATTGGCACGTGCCGGACAAGCTGATGGAGTCAATGCGCTACTCCCTGCTTTCAGGCGGCAAGCGGCTCCGTCCGCTCATGGTGCTGGCAGCGGCGCAGGCGGTGGGCGGCGACCCCCAGCGGGTACTGCCCATCGCCTGCGCCGTGGAGCTGGTGCATACGTACTCCCTCATCCATGATGATCTTCCCGCCATGGACAATGATGATTACCGGCGCGGCAAATTGACGAATCACAAGGTGTTCGGGGAAGACATCGCCATCCTGGCCGGCGACGGGTTGTTAACCCACGCCTTCTATACCCTTGTACAAGCGGCAAGGCAGCATGGACTGCCGGCTGAGATCGCCCTTGACATCATCGAGGACCTCAGCTCCTATGCCGGCGCAGCGGGCATGGTCGGCGGACAAGCTGCCGACATGATGGCGGAACAAGGGGCTACTAACCTCGAAGAACTGACTTATATCCACCTTCACAAGACCAGTGATCTGCTTGTCTTCTCCCTGAAGGCCGGAGCGCGGGCTGCTGGTGCCGGCAAGCAGCAGCTCGAAGCGTTGGAACGCTATGGTCGTTCGATCGGACTGGCCTTTCAGATCCAAGATGATATCCTCGATGTGATCGGCGACGAAGCGAAGCTCGGCAAGCGTCCGAACAGCGATCATGCGCAGGCCAAGGTAACCTATCCGTTCTATATCGGCCTTGAGGCTTCGCGGGAGAAGGTGAAGGAGCTGACGGAAGAGGGCAAGAAAGCGCTCGAAGAAGGCGGTCTCCTTGATCCGTCCACCCTGCTCGAGCTGGCGGATTATCTATTGGATCGCGAGCATTAGACGAGCGGCCGGCTGCAGCTGTCAGGATGTAAGGATTCCGTTGAGACCTGGCGCTGATTATGTTACAATGACTATTAGAAGAATGGAGTGGCGCAGTATTCTAGTCAGCCTACCATTTCTGAGGGCGGGCCTAAAAATCCGCCAAAGGGCACATCGATGAAGTTCCTGGTGTTGGCTTTCGACGCCCAGTCGGGGGCTGATGCTGGGAGTTAAGGTTGCAGGGCGATCCACAAGGGCATGTGGGCGTTGACCCTGCTTCCGCGGAGGCCCAAATTCGTGGTCGAAGGGTCATCTTGACTCTGTTAGGATCATCCTTGATTACGGTTTGGGGTATGAACCTGCGTTGCGAGCCAAGTGCCATCATGCATCGATTATTCGTGCTGTGGATGCGGCTTGTATGCAGTGTAGCCTGCCTTGAGTGAAGCAGAAGGGATTATAGATGGTAGGATGTGCGGCCTCCGGCCAAAGGACGTGCATCCGGATGCTATATGAAATCTGCTTTGCAAAAGAGGCTAAGAATGGTTAAAGGCTGTCGAGGAAAACTCCTAGACTGTTCGGCGACGAGGTTCTCTGAGGATTATAGTGTGGACTAAGTGGTAATCCAGTCTGATGAGCGGAGACGCCATCAAGGTGACAGTAATAGGGAAACCCCCTTCGCGGCGACGCGGAGGTTTTCACCTGGGAAAACCTACTGGACCTAAGCCACAGTATTTACTCAGGGAACTGCCACTCCATTGAATTTGATCATCGCTGATTGATGATTTGATAAGGAGTTTAGGATGAAGTCTTCATTTAAAGTGATTATACGCTGGACGGTTTTTATAACGACGTTAACCTTTGTTCTAGCGGTTATGTTCTCTGTGGCTTCTAATACGCTGCTCAATGGGTTGAACTGGGCACTCGGAATGCTGGTCGTGCTTCTTCTTGTCATGATCGGCATTTTTTTTTGATATCATCGGAATTGCTGCCACTGCCGGCGAAGAGAAACCCTTCCATGCGATGGCTGCGGAGCGCGTGCCCGGAGCGCGGCAAGCGATCTACATCCTGCGCAATGCCGACCGCGTATCCAATTTCTGCAATGACGTTATCGGTGATATCTCCGGGATCGTCAGCGGTACCGCAGTCACCTTTGTGGTGTTGGAATTGCTCCAAACCCTGCAAGTCCAGAGCAATATGACTAGTACGATTGTAAACGTTGCCTTCGCCGCTCTTGTGTCTGCACTGACGGTTGGCGGCAAAGCGCTGGGCAAGAACTTCGCGATCACGCAGTCGACGAAGATCATCCTGCTCATGGGGAGATTTTTTTATTTCATGGAGCGCAGATTAAAGATACGCGTCTTCACGGGCAAGAGAGCAAAGAAGTCAGGAAAGCGGGGTAAGAAGCATGCTGCTCGAACGAATCAACCAACCTGAGGATCTGAAGGCCTTGGCGGTCGAACAGCTGGATGAGCTGGCTGCAGAGATCCGCACCTTTCTGATCGAGAAACTTTCCGTCACGGGCGGTCACCTCGCCCCCAACCTGGGAGTGGTTGAGCTGACGATTGCCCTGCATTATTATCTGAACAGCCCCCGCGACAAGATCATCTTCGATGTCGGTCACCAATCTTATGTACATAAGATCTTAACCGGGAGGAAGGATCGCTTCGATACGCTGAAGAAGTACAAAGGGCTGTGCGGATATATCAAGCGTTCGGAGAGCGAACACGATGTTTGGGAAGCGGGGCACAGCAGCACTTCCTTATCCGCCGCCATGGGCATGGCGCTGGCCCGCGATTATCTGGGGCAGGACCACCGCATCGCAGCCGTCATCGGCGACGGAGCGTTGACCGGCGGGATGGCCTTAGAAGCGCTCAATCATATCGGTCATGAGCAGAAGAAGCTGATGGTCATCTTAAACGACAACGAGATGTCGATCTCGGAGAACGTCGGAGCGCTGCACAATTATCTGGCGAAGATCCGCTCGGGCAAGCACTACCGCAAGGCGAAGGAAGAGGTCGAGCAGCTGCTGAAGAAAATCCCGGCCATCGGCGGGACCCTTGCCAAGACGCTGGAGAAGTTAAAGGACAGCATCAAATATCTGCTCGTATCGGGCGTGCTTTTTGAAGAGCTGGGATATACGTATTTTGGCCCGATCGACGGGCATAACATCCCCTTGCTTCTGGAAACGCTGCAGCAAGCCGATCACGTGGATGGGCCGGCCCTCATCCACGTGATCACGATTAAGGGGAAAGGCTATAAGCCGGCAGAAGCCGATGCGATGACATGGCATGGGATCACCCCTTATAAGATTGAATCGGGAGAGCGCCTCCCGGGCTCGGACAAACCTTCTTACTCTGAGATCTTCGCAGAGACCTTGACACAGCTGGCAGAGAAGGATCCGCGGATCGTGGCAGTGACAGCAGCGATGGCACCGGGCACCGCTCTTGATAAGTTCGGCAAACGATTCCCGGACCGCCTGATCGATGTCGGCATCGCAGAACAGCATGCGACGACGATGTGCGGCGCGCTGGCTGACGGCGGCATGAAACCGGTGTTCGGAGTGTATTCGACCTTCCTGCAGCGCGGATATGATCAACTGCTGCATGATATCGCCCGGCAGAATCTCAACGTTATCTTCGCCATCGATCGCGCGGGATTCGTCGGTGCCGATGGAGAGACGCACCAGGGGGTATACGATATCGCTTATATCCGGCATATCCCGAACATGGTCTTGATGATGCCGAAGGATGAGAATGAACTCCGTCATATGGTGAAGACTGCGGTTGAATATGAGGACGGACCGATCGCCTTCCGCTATCCGCGGATGAGTGCCATGGGCGTTAAACTGGATGCAGAGCTCGTGCCGATCCCGATCGGTACATGGGAAGAGGTTCGTCCGGGCAAGGATGCGGCGATCCTGGCGATCGGCCCGATGGTGAGCCTCGCAGAAGAGGCAGCAAGCAGGCTGCAAGCGGAACGTGTGGATGTACGGGTGATCAATGCGCGGTTCATTAAACCCCTCGATGCGAAGATGCTGGATGAACTGGCGGCAGAGGGGCTGCCGCTGGTCGTGATTGAAGAGGGCGCCGTCATGGGCGGACTGGGCAGTGCCGTCTTGGAACACTACGCGCTGGCCGGCGCCGACATGCCGATGGTTCGTCTTATGGGCGTGCCGGATGTGTTCGTGGAACACGGAAGCATCGGCGAGCAGCGGCAAGAGGTCGGACTGACCGTAGAGCGCTTGATCGATGAGGTGCGCTCGCTTATGAAGCCGCGCAAGCTCAAGGATGTTTCGATCCGTGCTGCCGCGGATTAATTGCAGATATGCGATATATACAATTAGGAGATCATTATGACAACAGCTAAGGAACGAGCCGATGTACTACTGGTAGAACAGGGCTATTTCCCCTCGCGTGAGAAGGCGAAGGCGGCGATCATGGCCGGATTGGTGCTGGCCGATGATCAGCCCGTTGATAAACCTGGGATGAAGATCAAGCGCGATGCCAAGATCACGGTCAAAGGGGAGGTTCACCCCTATGTATCAAGGGGCGGCCTGAAACTCGAGAAAGCCCTGCGGACCTTCAACATCGATGTCACAGGAGCCGTGATGCTGGATATCGGTGCATCCACGGGCGGTTTTACCGATTGCGCTCTGCAACACGGCGCAAGTCATGTCTATGCGATCGATGTCGGATATAACCAGCTCGATTGGTCCCTGCGCCGGGATCAGCGGGTAACCGTCATGGAGCGAACGAACTTCCGTTATATCAAGCCGGAGGATCTGACGGGGCCGAAGCCGAATCTGGCCTCGATCGATGTATCTTTCATCTCGTTAAGATTAATCCTTCCTCCACTCATCCCGCTGCTCACGCAGCCCGCACAGATCGTGGCGCTGATCAAACCGCAATTTGAAGCGGGCCGTGAGAAAGTCGGCAAGAACGGCATCGTTCGGGATCCTGCCGTACATCGTGAAGTGCTGGAGACGGTGCTGGCAGCTGCCGATGAGCTTGGTCTGCAGCTCAGCGGACTGTCCTTCTCTCCCATTACGGGGGGAGAGGGGAATATCGAATTTCTCGCCTATTGGCGGTTAGCGCAAGAGCCGGTGCCGGATCGCATCTTGGATCGGCTTGCCGTCATCGAACAAGTTGTAGAAGAAGCCGCATATACATTCACATAATCAATCGGGGAGACGCGGTGGCGGGGGCCCCGATTTTTTTCCTTTTGGGGTCAAAGGAATCTACCACCTCACCGCGAATACATATCGGTGAGGTGATCGCATGGAGTCCGTGGACCTGTATGTCAGTATATTGATTATCCTGGTGATCGCAGGCTGGGCGCTTTATCATTTGTACAGATGGCTGTATATGCCTGACCGGATTACTTTGCCCTTCGAGCATGAGGAGATCCCGCTGCCGGAAGCCGGCGAAGAGACGGCCATGCTTGAAGCCGCCGGATATGAGATCATCAGCGGCAAGCGGAAGATCAAGCTCAAGATCGAGGTCGATGATGAGACGCTGGCCAGCAGCTTATGGGTGGATTATTTTGTGCGTAAGGATGACGAACTCTATGCGGTGAAGACAGCACGACGGCGCAGGCCGGTGGATTGGACAGGCAGCGGCGTGCGGGATTATTTCCTGCCCTATGCCTTGATCTACGACGGCATCGACGGGGTCCTTTATCTGGAACCCGAGCTGAACCGAATCCATCGGATCATATTTCATATTGATTAAAGGAGGATTTATGAAACTACAGAGGCATTTTAAGATCAAAGAGATGATCGCGGAGCATAATATTCAGACTCAGGAAGAGCTGGTGGAACGGCTGCGTGAAGCCGGTTTTCAAGTAACCCAGGCGACGGTATCCCGCGATATCAAAGAATTGCAGCTCATCAAAGTACCGGATGAGAACGGAGAGTACCGGTACGCGCTGCCTCCGGAGCAGAAATTCTCGGCTTCGCAGCGACTGCGTCGGGCCCTGATGGATCATTACGTCCATATTGAGCGGGCAAACAATCTCGTGGTGATGAAATGCCTGCCCGGCACGGCCAACGCCGTAGGCGTGCTGCTCGATCAGATGGATTGGCCGGAGCTCATCGGTACGATCTGCGGAGACGATACGATCTTGATGATCTGCCGCTCGGATGAACTAGGAGAACAGGTTGTGCAGCGAATCACGAACATGATCGCATAATGGGGTGAGGGTATGATCACGGAGCTTTCGATACGCAATCTGGCGGTGATCGAAGAGGTGCGGGTGAGTTTCGAACGCGGCTTCCATGTGCTGACTGGAGAGACCGGTGCCGGCAAATCGATGATCATCGATGCCTTAACCCTGCTGGTCGGCGGACGTGGTTCGGCGGATTGGATCCGCCATGGGGCAGCGAAGGCAGAGATCGAGGGTATGTTCGAACTGGATGAAGCGCATCCCGTGTGGGAAACCTTAGAACGCCTAGGGATCGAAGCTGAGCGGCATGAACCGCTGATCATCCGCAGGGAGATCACTGCCCAGGGGAAGAGCAGCAGCCGCATCAACGGACAGATGGTGAATCTTTCGATGCTGAGGGAAGTCGGCGAATGGCTGGTGAATATCCACGGGCAGCATGAGCACCAGTCCTTGCTGAAGACCGAGCGCCATCTGGAATGGCTGGACATGTATGATGAAGCGGCGATCGCCCCTCTCCGCAGCGCCTACGTTCAGCTGTATGAGACGTACCAAGCGGCGGTGAAGGAACTGAAGGAGCTCGAGCAGACGAATCGTCAATCCCTGCAGATGCTGGATCTGTACCGCTTCCAGCTGGAGGAGATCGAGGCAGCCAATCTTAAAGCCGGTGAAGACGAATCATTGGAGAGCGAAAGGCGAAAACTAGCCAATGCCGAGAAGTTCATGCAATCCGCAGCGGATGCCTATGAAGCTCTGTACGGCAGCGGCAAGGCCCTGGACAGCTTATCCGCAGCGATGAGCAAACTGGAGGAGATCGCCAAGCTGGATCCGGAGAAGCTGGGCCCACTGCTGGAGCAGATCCAAAATGCGTATTATCAATTGGAAGATGCGGCGTATCAGACGAGGAATTACCGCGATGCCATCGAGTTCAACCCCGCGCGGCTCGATGAGATCGAAGCCAGGCTGGATCTTATACATCAACTGAAGCGCAAGTACGGCTCTGCGATCGAGGAGATTTTGGATTATGCGGCATCGATCCGGGTGCAGATCGAACAGATGGAGAACAAGGATGAACGGATCGAGGAGCTGCGGCAGACGATCGAGAGGGTGCGTCCGCAATTGATGGAAGCGGCGCAGCGCTTGAGCGAAGCGAGAAGAGCGGCAGGGGACCGTCTGGCAGCCGAGATCGAAGGGCAGCTGAAGGACCTCCACATGGCCCATACGCGGTTCCATGTTGCACTTCGCCGCGCGGAGCGGGGGAAGGACGGGGAGGATCTCGGATTTACGCGCCAAGGCTGGGATACGGCGGAGTTTCTCATCTCGCCCAATCCCGGTGAACCGCTGAGATCCCTTGCCAAGATCGCTTCAGGGGGAGAACTGTCGCGCATCATGCTCGCCTTGAAGACGATCTTCGCGCGTATCGACCAGGTTCCCGTTCTCGTCTTTGACGAAGTTGACACGGGCGTCAGCGGACGGGCGGCGCAAGCCATTGCGGAGAAGCTGGCGGAGCTTGCCCGTTCCTGTCAAGTCTTCGCCGTTACCCACCTGCCGCAGGTGGCCAGCATGGCGGATGTGCACTATGCGATCTCGAAGGAGATGCAGGACGGCCGCACCTATACGCTGGTCGAGCGGCTGGCCAAGGAAGGGCGGATCCTTGAAACCGCCCGGCTGATGGGAGGCGTGGAGATCACCGAGGCGACGAAACAGCACGCAGGTGAGATGCTGGCCTTAGCCGAACAAAAACGCCGCGAACGCGGCTAAATCAAGCCATTGGAAGCGGGGCACAAACCTCTTAAGCCGGTCGGTCAGCGCTGGATTCATTAGGAACTGTGGCATCATTTTCAGTTATAAAAGCAAAGGGGCAGGGATAACTTATAGGTACGCCCAAACGGCTCACGCCTTCAACTCGGCATCCAATTCAGAAAGGAGCGTGGGGGTCCTGAAGTCCATGAGATTGCGCCAATGGATAGGATTAATACTCGTCATGATGATCTGTGCCTTTAGTTTATCCACCCCTTTTCAAACCTTTGCATCGCTTCCTAATGAGTTCCGAATTTTCTCCGGTCAGGACAAACAGGTGAACTTCTCCCTTCCGGTATCCGCACAGGTAATCGTCGAACATCCAGAGATCGTCCAGGTGAATGGTCAGGCTCGTCAGTCCTTTGAACTTGATCTCAACCATCCCTTCTCCCTGCAATCAGCTGCAGCCGGGGATACACAGGTACAGGTGAAGTTATTCGGCAAGATCCCGCTGAAGACTTTCCAAGTGCATGTGGTTCCAGAGCTGAAGGTGATCCCGGGGGGGCAGACGATCGGTGTGAAGATGAAGTCGGAGGGTGTGCTCGTGGTCGGTCATCATAAGTTAACGATGAAGGATTCCCAGCGGGTATCCCCGGGGGAAGAGGCGGATGTCCGCGTCGGCGACCGGATCATCAGCATCAACGGCAAGCAGCTTACGGATATCGCGATGGTTGCGAAGCTGACCGCAGAGGCAGGCAAGCGCGGTGAATCCTTGCGCCTGACGATCAAGAGGGGCAATGAAACGATCGAGCGAGAACTGATGCCGGTCCTCGACAGCGTGGAGAAGTCCTATCGACTCGGCTTGTATATCCGTGATTCCGCCGCCGGAGTCGGCACACTGACCTTCTATGCGCCCGATTACGGCGTATACGGTGCCTTGGGTCACGTGATCACCGATATGGACACGCAGACACCGATTGCCGTCGGCAGCGGAGAGATCGTGCACACCCATGTCACCAGCATCAGCAAAAGCCAAAACGGCGAACCGGGAGAGAAACGGGCGAATTTTTTTGAGAATGGCAAAGTGCTCGGCACGATTCAGAAGAATACGGAATTCGGCATATTCGGCAAGATGAACGAAAATCCTGAGTTCGGCATATATACTAAGGCCATTCCCGTTGCCTTCGCAGAAGAAGTGAAGGAAGGTCCGGCGAAGATCTTAACGGTGCTGAACGGTCAGAAAGTGGAGCAATTCGATATTGAGATCGTCCATGTGACGAAGCAGTCCGTTCCGCAGACCAAAGGCATGGTGATCAAAGTTAAGGATCCGCGCTTGATCGAAGCTACGGGCGGCATCGTGCAGGGGATGAGCGGCAGTCCTATTATCCAAGACGGCAAACTTGTCGGGGCGATCACCCATGTCTTCGTCAACGATCCGACCTCAGGGTATGGGTGCTTCATCGAGTGGATGCTGCAGGATGCGGGCATCCGCTTGAACAAACAAGAACATCAGCGCGCCGGATGACCTGAACAGGTCGCCGGTTTTCCCGTATTGGAGCACCTTTATGGTTTAACCGTCTGCTGCTCATGCTGTGCGGCGTCGAAATGCTGCGCTGGGACCTGCGTGTCCTTGTCGAAAAAAAACCATTTTTATCATAAAATATCGAAATTAAAATAAATTATTATTATAAACGTAATTCAGAAAAAAATAAAGGAAATTTTTTTTCGACAGGAGGATTTTTACAGCGGATGTCGAAAAATTATGAGGACGAACACAAAAGTGTGGGGAGGAAAATGAAGTTGCAGACGATTAAAGTTTTGTTAGCCGATGACAACCGAGAATTCACCAGCTTGTTATCCGAATTTATATCCGAGCAGGAGGATATGGAAGTCGTGGGCATCGCCTTCAATGGTGATGAAGTGCTTCGCCTGCTCGAAGACGGTGTACAGCCGGACGTGCTGATCCTCGACATCATCATGCCTCATCTGGATGGTCTGGGGGTGCTTGAGCAGCTGAAGGAGCGAAACATCCAGCCATGCCCGAAGATCATCATGCTGACTGCATTCGGGCAGGAGAATATCACGCAAAAAGCGGTCCAACTAGGCGCATCTTACTACATACTGAAGCCCTTTGATATGGATGTGTTGACGAACCGCATCCGTCAGTTGGTCGCAGGGGGCTCCACCTCTTCGGCAGCTTCGTCCGTTAAGCCGTCGTCCGTCGTGCCGCTGAACAAGTCGAAGAATCTGGATTCCAACATCACTTCGATCATCCATGAGATCGGCGTTCCTGCCCATATCAAAGGATACCAATATCTGCGTGAAGCGATCACGATGGTCTACAACAACATTGAGATTCTCGGCGCGATTACGAAGACCTTGTATCCGGCGATCGCTCAGAAATACAAAACCACACCAAGCCGTGTAGAACGGGCGATCCGGCACGCAATCGAGGTCGCATGGACGCGCGGCAATATCGACAGCATCAGCCATCTCTTCGGGTATACGGTGAACATCTCGAAGTCTAAGCCGACCAACAGCGAGTTCATCGCGATGGTGGCAGATAAGCTGCGTCTGGAGCATAAGGTTTCGTGAAAGGAACAGGAAGAACAACGCTACGACCATAGGAGCTAGATGAACTTGTCACGCCACTTCATCATCGCTAACAACTTCATAGACATAAGCACCACTTCTTATTGGTTATGATGACAATAAGAAGTGGTGTTTTTTTCCTCGTCCCTAAGCGTATCAGGTCATTGGACTTCTGCTGCTTCACCAATTATGATTATTTAGGCAGGGGTCGCGCTTGCTCCAACAACATGTATACAGGAGGTGGATGCGTTGCAGCCGCTCCCTAAACTGCTCGTCATCGCGGGGATCATCTTGATCGCCGTTGGTTTGCTCTGGCATTTTGGTGCGCGTTTCATCCCCTTTGGCCGATTGCCGGGCGATATCGTTGTGGAGAAGGAAAATGTGAAATTTTACTTCCCCATCGTATCTTGTATCGTCATCAGTATTCTTCTATCGCTGGTGATGTGGCTGTTTCGCTTCTTCGGCAAATAAAATGTCATAAAACATTCACCATTTCGCCTATGTTTATGTCGCATAATGGGTTGATTTTTTGTATCATTATAAAAGGTTGACTACAGAGACTGGTTCCAGTCTTGAGTTTTGAGGGGGATTGGATGCAATATGCATAAATGGGCAATGTTCATTCTATTCATCGCTGCATCGATTCTAGGATTATCCGTGCTCATCTTCGCTCCGCCTTCCAGCGGCGAAGAGGTGATTCCAGAAGCGAAGGACAACGAGATTCAATTCATCCTGACGAACTTCAAATTTGACAAAGACGAATACAGAGTAAGAGCAGGCGAGCCTGTGATCTTAACGATGATCAATCGACAAGGGACGCACGGAGTGATGGTGCAGGGGACGGATATCAATCTGCTGAAGGATAATCCTTCGCAGGAAGTTGTCTTCGAAGAGCCGGGTGAATATATGCTCCTATGCAGCGTGATGTGCGGCACGGGTCACGCTGACATGGTGGCCAAGTTAATCGTGGAAGAGCCTCTGGAGGACGGCGATGCTGCCGAGACCAATGAGCAAGCCGCTTAATGAGACCACTTCTGACATGACATAAGTGATGAAGGAAGACTGAAGGAAGACCATTCCTCGAAGAACGAGTGCCCAGGGCAGCTGCTTGTCAGCTGACCGCCGGGAACGTTCGGGGAGTGGTCTTTTTTGTTTTAGGCAGAAGTGCCCCTCGAATAGGCATATCGTATAGATTCAGCCAAAGCATCCCATACTAATACATATGGTTACCAGGATTATGCAAAACATCGGAGGCACTGCTGCTATGCAGCGAAAAGGGAAAAGGACAGTCAAGGGCAGGGTCCGTGTCGGGCGCAAGACGAAGCAGCTGATCCCCAAACTCGCTCCGCGATCGATCGTCGTCCTTTCGCATGAGAATCTGGATGAGGTGGCGGCGGACGGACTGATCGCTGCTAAGGTCAAAGCCGTGATCAATGCGGCAAGAACGATGAACGGCACTTATCCCTTGGAGGGTCCGAAACGGCTGCTCTTAAGCGGCATCCCGATCGTCGAGATCGCCGCAGAGGACTTCACTAAGTTCCGGGACGGCATGGCTGTGATGATCACGGATGAGCATGTGATGCTGGAGGATGGTCGCAAGATCCCCTGCAAGCCGTTTACCGAGGAAGCCTGGGAAGCGGGTACGAAGCTGGCGATGCAGAATGTCAGCCGTCAGCTGGGCGCCTTCATCGAAAACACATTGCGCTATGCGGACCGCGAGAAGGAGTTCTTCATCCGGCCGCTGCAATTGCCGCCGATCCGCACGCCGATCAGCGGTCGTCATGCTGTCGTAGTCGTAAGGGGCAAGGGATATCGCGATGATCTATATGCGATCCGAGATTATATCGAGGATTACAAGCCGGTGCTGATCGGCGTAGACGGCGGAGCGGATGCCCTGCTCGATTGCGGCCTGAGGCCCGATCTCATCTTCGGCGATATGGACAGCATCACCGATCGGGCGCTCCGCTCCGGTGCGGAGCTCATCGTTCACGCCTTCCCCGACGGCACGGCTCCGGGGATGGCACGCATCCAAGAGCTCGAACTGGAGGCAAGCGTGATCAGAGCTCCCGGGACGAGTGAGGATATCGCGATGCTGCTTGCCTATGAGCAGCAAGCGGAGCTCATCGTCACCCTTGGCACGCATACGCATATGATTGATTTTCTGGAGAAGGGACGCAAGGGGATGGCCAGCACGATGCTGGTCAGGATGAAGATCGGCGGCAAATTAATCGATGCGAAGGGGGTCAGCAAGCTGTACAGCCGGCCCTATAAGCTTCGCCGTCTCTGGTACATCCCGGCGGCGGCCTTGTTCCCCGTGTTGATGTTGAGCTTCGTCCATCCGGGAGTAAGGCATATGATCGATGTGATCTGGCTGTATGTCAAACTCTCCCTGGGCTCGATCTGATCGGCCGTATACGCATGTGAGAGCGATCGCCTGATAAGGACTGAGCTGCCGCAGGCAGGGATATCGATGTGATTCGCCGATTGGGATGTGAGTGGAAAGGAGTGACGCCGGTGTTATCGGCACGTTATCATATCGCGACGATCATCGCCATCTTCTTATCCCTCGGTGTCGGCATCGTCATCGGCGGCACCCTGGGGCAGAAGTGGGCTGTACAGGCCGAGAACAGCATCGTCGAGATGCTGACAAACCGCTATGAGATGATGCTGGCGGAGAACCAAGCGATGAAAAAGCAGCTCGGTTCCCTGGAGTTGTTTCTTAAGACGGTATCCCCGGCCAGCCAGAGCAAACTCGTGTGGTGGTATCGCACGCCCCATCCGCATGAGGACTTGCTGGTGATGGTGCTGAATGCTGCCGGCGTCGAATGGGTGGAGAAGCAGATCACGGAAGAGATCCGCCCCGCTCTGAAGCTCGGGGAAAGGCAGCCGGATTATGTCCTGGTGACGGACCCTGCAGTCAAACAGCTGATTGAGGAGCAGCTGCTGCAAGCATTTGCAGGTTCGGCGGAGGGGAGCCCGCAGTTGATCGACGCGACGGAACATGCAGCGCAGCTAACAGATCCCAACAAGATCGTGGAATTCATGCTCTATATGAAACAACTGGTTGAGGAGGAGGCCTATGCAGCGGCACAATCCCGTTATCTCAGCGATCATCCCGGCATGGAATGAAGCAGAACGCATCGGCACCACGCTGTATCATCTTCGCCGCGCCGATGAGACCAGCGGCAAGCGGCTGGCAGAGATCATCGTCGTCGATGACGGCAGCGAGGATGATACTTGGCGCAGAGCAGAGCCCTATGCCGATCGGGTCCTCCGTCATGCCCGCAGACGGGGCAAGGGAGCCGCTCTTGAGACGGGCTGGCGGGAAGCGAAGGGGGAGATCCTCCTGTTCCTCGACGCGGATCTGGGAGAGACAGCGTCCTATGCGCTGCATCTTGTGAGTCCCGTCCTGCGAGATGCTGCGGATATGACGATTGCCAAGCTCCCGCCGGCCCGCCGCAAGGGCGGGTTCGGCCTGGTTAAGGGGCTGGCGGTTCGCGGCATCTATTGCCTGAGCGGTTTCCGTTGCGAAGCGCCGCTCTCAGGCCAGCGGGCGATGCGGCGGGAAGTGCTTGAGGATATCGGCGGTTTGCCGCGGGGGTTCGGCATCGAGGTGGGACTTACGATCGATGCGCTGCGAAAGGGGTATCGGCTTTTGGAAGTGGAGGTTCCGTTCCGCCATCGCGAGACGGGGCGGGATTGGTCCGGCTTTGTCCATCGCGGGCGGCAATTCCTGGCCGTCGGCAGAACGCTGCTGCAGAAATGGAGGCAGCCGATATGAATGAGTGGGTGCTGATCAGCTATACTGTCCTTCTGATGATCACAGCAGCTTTCATTCGGGGAGTGATTCTAAGTTTCCTGACTGATCATGGAGTAACGGAGAACAATTATCGGAACCAGCGCATCCCCTCTTCCGTCGGCGTGCTGATCTGGCTGACAAGTTTGATCGCTCTGCTGTTGTCCAGCCTATGGACGATTGAGACGCGTTCTTTCGCACAAGTGGTGCTGAGCGAATATTATAAGTGTTTCTTCTTAGCGTTGACCATCGTGTTCATCCTCGGGTGGACCGATGATCTGATCGGCGACCGTCGGATCAAGGGGCTGAGGGGACATCTGCGGCTGTGGCTGAGACAAGGCCGAGCAACCACCGGATTGCTCAAAGCCCTGGGCACGTCCCTCATCTCCGCCTGGCTGGTTGTGGAAACGGGTTTGTGGCAGGGGGGCGGCTTGGGGCTTCTGCCCTTCCTTGTCATGATCTTGTATACCCATGCGCTGAATCTCTTCGACCTTAGGCCTGGACGCGCGATCAAGGTGTTCTTGCTCGGTACGCTGAGCGTCACTTTGCTCTCAATCGCACCGCTGGATTCCTTTGCACTGCTTGCCCCCGTTGTTGCCGGTGCGTTGGTGCTGCTGCCGGTAGATCTAAGAGGGGAAGGGATGCTCGGGGATACGGGGGCGAATATGCTGGGGTTCACGCTTGGCAGTGTGATCGCCTTCCATTGGCCGTGGTTCTATCAGCTCATGGCTGTGATCTGGCTGACGGGTTTGGCCTTGCTTGCAGAGCGGTATTCGCTGACGCAGCTGATCGAACGCACACCGCTTCTAAACTGGCTGGATCGATTGGGCAGGGAATAGCTCTGCAGCTCTTCGCGATTCTTCGCGCGCGTTCTGCGCGGTTATTTTTTTTTCGGTTTTGCTTTAAACCTTGGCGCAACATAGTTGCGTTTGCGGTCGCGATAGAACACCCAGCCGGCGACAAAGGCGACGCCGCCGAAGAAGGCAGCGATCCCCAGAAGCAGCATCGGCCAATCGAGTCTGGCGATGATTTCCTCATTGCCCGCATCTGCGGTATAATTGAACAAAACATCACGGATCGTTTTAAATCCCCAAGTGGCGATGAACCCCGGAATGACGAGGATGAGCACGGCGATCAGGCGCTGCCATACGAGTTTGTTCATATCGATGCCCTTCTTTCGTACTAATTTTTATAAAAAACGTAATTATACTATATTCTGCTCATCAATAGGGTTAAAATGAATAGAGTCAGGGTGACGAACCAGAAAATAGAACGGAAGATGGATGACCTGCTTGTGTTTGCACCCTGCCGCTGGCTGGAGCTGCATACATGCAGTTGCAGCCATGCATACCCTGCAGCTTGAAAGAATTATATCTAATACATAAGGAAGAGGCAATCTTAATAGAATGTAACATAGAGTAGGCGGGACGGAGGAAAAGCTATGGAAACACGGGAAATCGACGTTGCGGTGCTCGGCGGCGGGATCGGCGGGTATACCGCTGCGATCCGGGCATCGCAGCTCGGGTTGAAGGTTGTGCTGATCGAGCGGGACAAGCTTGGCGGAACTTGCCTGCACCGCGGCTGCATCCCCAGCAAATCGCTGCTAAGAAGCGCAGAAGTGCTGGATACGGTGCGCAGGAGCGAGGACTTCGGCATCCATGCGCAGGGGATCACGCTGGACTTGCGCCGGGTGATGGAACGCAAGGATCAGGTCGTTGATCAGCTGTACCAAGGGCTGCAATATTTGATGCGCAAGCATCGCATCGAAGTGGTCCAGGGACATGGCCGGATCAACGGCCCTTCGATCTTCAGCCCGCGGAGCGGCGCTGTGGCCCTGGAACATCCCAATGGGGAAGTGGAGACCCTGCTGCCGAAACATCTGATCATCGCCACGGGCTCCCGGCCGCGCACGCTTCCTGGATTGGAGCCGGACGGCCGACGGGTGCTTACGAGCGATGAGGCGTTCGATATGACTGAACTGCCGCGATCGATGATCATCTTGGGCGGCGGCGTGATCGGCGTTGAATGGGCTTCACTGCTGCAAGATTTTGGCGTCGAGGTGACGATCATCGAGGCAGAGGATCGCCTCGTGCCGGCGGAGGATGCAGAGATCTCGCAGGCGCTGGCCCGCCATCTGAGCGGCCGCGGCATCAAGATCTTGACAAAGTGCCGTGTGGATCCCATACAGTCGGAAGTGATGGAGAACGGCGTGCGGATCGCAGCGGTACAGGATGGGCAGAAGCTCGAGCTAACGGCGGACAAGCTGCTCGTCGCCGTCGGCCGGCAAGCGAATGTTGAGGACATCGGTATCGACAACACGGATGTGCGGCTTATGGACGGCGGGATTCGCGTCAATGAATTCATGCAGACAACGGAGAGCCATATCTATGCCGTAGGCGATGTGAACGGGCAGCTTCTGTTGGCTCATGCTGCAGCGAAGCAGGGCGTTATCGCGGCAGAGCATCTGGCGGGCCGATCGCCGGAGCCCTTCCGGCCGCAGCTTGTGCCCAGATGCATCTATACCCGCGCTGAAGCGGCTTCCGTCGGCTTGACTGAGCAGAGGGCGCGCGAGCAGGGTTATGAGGTGAAGGTTGGCAAGTTCCCCTTCTCCGCCTTGGGCAAAGCCTTGATCCTTGGAGACCGCGACGGCTTCGTTAAAGTGGTCGCCGATCAGCAGACCAACGATATCCTGGGCGTTCATCTGTTTGGCACCCATGTGACGGATCTGATCTCGGAAGCGGCCTTGGCCCAGCTTCTGGATGCGACGCCTTGGGAGGTGGGGCAAGCGGTGCATCCCCATCCATCGTTGTCCGAAGCCATCGGCGAAGCGATGCTTGCTGTTGACGGCTTGTCCTTGAATCTGTAAGCGAGCGGCTGAACGAACAAGCGGCTGAACGAGCAGTTGATATGTTTTTGTTGTGAATATCGTTTTAGTTTATATAGATTGCTCTTATCGTTAGTTAGATGATAGATCAGCTGTGTTAGCACGCTGATGATTACTTGTCAGGAGGTTGAGCTATGACGGGACAACCATCGGTCGACCAGCGGCCCAGACACCAGCTGTTGGGTTTGTCGGATGAACAGGCGATTGAGATGTATCGGACGATGTTGACAGCTCGCAAATTTGATGAACGAGGAATCTTGCTGCAAAGGGCAGGGAAGACCAACTTCCATATCTCGGGGATAGGCCAGGAGACAGCGCAGGCCGGGGCAGCTTTCGCCCTGAAGCCGGGCGTGGACTATCTTCTGCCGTATTATCGAGATTATACGCTCGTACTCGCCTTCGGCATGACGGTGCGGGAGCTGATGCTCCAATCCTTCGCCAAAGCCGAAGATCCGAACAGCGGCGGGCGGCAAATGCCGGCACACTTCGGCCATAAACGGCTGAAGATCGTAACGGGCTCCAGTCCTGTTACTACCCAGGTGCCGCATGCCGTCGGTTTCGCCCTTGCAGCGAAGATGAATCGGCAGGAGTTCGTATCCTTCGTCACCTTCGGTGAAGGATCCAGCAATCAAGGTGATTTCCATGAAGGGTTGAATTTTGCCGCGGTTCAGAAGCTGCCGGTCATCTTCATGTGCCAGAATAACCAATACGCTATCTCTGTTCCCTATCACAAACAAGTGGGAACGGCACGGATCGCCGATCGTGCCATTGGTTATGGCATGCCGGGCATCCGTGTTGACGGCCGGGATCCGCTTGAGGTATATCGCGTAGTGAAGGAGGCCAGAGAACGCGCGCTTCGCGGTGAAGGTCCTACCCTGATCGAAGCGGTGATGTATCGCTTGACTCCGCACTCCACCTCGGACAACGATCTGGTATACCGATCGAAGGAAGAAGTAGAGCACCACAGAGAACTCGATGGCTTGCCGAAGTTCAAACAGTATCTGATCGATTGCGGCATCTGGTCGGAAGAAGAGGATAAGAAGCTGCTGGATGAGATCGATGCAACGCTCAAAGATGCGATTGAGTACGCCGATCGCGCCCCCTATCCGGCACCGGAAGATACGCTTAAGCATGTGTATGCGGAGGAGGAGCATTGATGGTCGTTCTAACCTATCTACAAGCGATTACGGAAGCGATCCGCGAAGAGATGGAACGCGATGATCAGGTTTTCATCATGGGGGAGGATGTGGGAGTGAAAGGCGGTGTGTTCGGTGCAACCCGCGGCCTGCAAGAGAAGTTCGGTGAACTGCGGGTGATGGATACACCGCTGGCGGAGTCGGCGATCGCCGGCGTTGCGATCGGTGCGGCGATGTACGGGATGCGGCCGATTGCCGAGATGCAGTATGCGGATTTCATGCTGCCGGCAACGAACCAGATCATCAGCGAGGCGGCGAGGATCCGCTATCGTTCCAACAATGATTGGAACTGCCCGGTGGTCATCCGCGCGCCCTTCGGCGGAGGCATCTTCGGCGGATTGTACCATTCCCAGTGCCCGGAATCCATCTTCTTCGGCACGCCGGGACTGAAGATCGTTGCGCCGGCTACGCCTTATGATGCCAAGGGTTTGTTGAAAGCAGCCATTCGCGATGAGGATCCCGTCATTTATTTTGAGCACAAGAAATGTTACCAGCTGATCGAGGGCGAGGTGCCGGAGGAGGATTATATCGTGCCGATCGGCAAGGCCGATATCAAGCGGGAAGGTTCTGATCTTACGGTGATCACTTACGGATTAACGCTGCATTTTGCGCTGCAAGCTGCGGAGGAGTTGGCGGAGGAGGACGGCATCGAAGCCCATATCCTGGATCTCAGGACGATTCAACCCCTCGATCGAGAAGCGATCTTAGCCGCTGCTGCTAAGACGGGCAAGGTACTGATCGCCCACGAAGCGAACAAGACGGGGGGAGTCGGCGGCGAGATAGCGGCGATCATCGCAGAGGAACTATTATATGATCTTGACGCGCCGATCCGACGTCTCTGCGGCTATGATGTGCCGGCGATGCCTTTCAGCCCGCCGCTGGAGAAGTTCTATATGCTGAATAAGGACAAACTGAAAACAGCGATGAAAGAACTAGCGCTGTATTGATGATAAGCGTTGATAAGACAAGTGATGAAAAGTAAATGACGAGTGATGATATGAATGGATCGTTGGTGAGCATATGACGAGCGATGATAAGCACATTACGAATGACATGGCAAGCATATGAAGAGTGATGATGAGGCACTTGTACGTATATCATGAATGCATATGAACGAATAACGAGTATTGTGTGATAGCCCAAAGTCATGCACCGGAAACATGAACATCCGAACATGGGTTATCGCACATGAATTACCGTAAGTGTAAAGGAGTCGGTGCAGTTGTCCGATAGAATCACCAAACTGCTTGAGATCGCGATGCCGCAGTTTGCAGAGAGCATCGTCGAAGCGACGATCGGCAAATGGCTGAAGAAGCCTGGTGATCCCATTCAGGAGTATGAACCCATCTGTGAGATCATCTCTGAGAAAGTCACGGCAGAACTGCCAAGCACAACGACGGGTAAAGTCCATGAGATCTATGTTGAAGAGGGCAAAACGGTTCCAGTCGGCACTGTCATCTGCACGATTGAAGTGGAGGATACGGGCGCTGGAGACAGCACAGGAAGCGGCGGGGATCGTCCCGCCGGCTTGTCGAGCGCCGGTCAGCAGCCGGCTGCTGCAGCTTCCCGCAATGATGCGCTGATGCGCAGCCGCATCTCCCCGGTTGTCCGCCGACTGGCAGATGAACACGGCATCGATCTGGATCTCATCGAAGGAACGGGGATCGGCGGGCGCATCACCCGCCGCGATGTTATGCGGGCGATCGAATCGCCGCCGCAGGTGTCTGTTCGTTCGACGGGCCTGCATCTGAAGCAGCCGGCAGAACCGCAGCCCCAGGTTGTCGCTGAGGCGAAGATCGCGAGCGACCGCGAATATATTCTCGATGTGAATCATGTCCGCTCTGCGATCGCTGCGAAGATGCGGCAGAGTGTGTCGGAGATTCCGCATGCATGGACGATGATCGAAGCTGATGTGACGAATCTGGTCATGCTCCGCAATAAGCTGAAGGATGAGTTCAAACGCAAGGAGGGTGTAAACCTCACTTATCTGGCCTTCGTGCTCAAAGCCGTTGTCAATGCGATCAAGGAATACCCGATCATGAACTCGGTGTGGGCGGTCGATAAGATCATCATTAAGAAGGACATCAACATCTCCCTTGCTGTCGGTACGGAAGACGCGGTCTATGTACCAGTCATTCGCAATGCGGATCAGAAGACGATCGCCGGTTTGGCCATCGAGATCGATGAGCTTACGCGGAAGGCGAGGGAAGGCAGGTTGTCTCCCGAGGAAGCGACGGGCGGGACATTCACGGTGAACAATACGGGGTCCTTCGGATCGATCCTGTCTTATCCGATCATCAATTATCCGCAAGCAGCGAACTTCACCTTCGAGTCGATCGTGAAGCGGCCGGTGGTGATCAATGATATGATCGCCGTCCGCTCGATGGTGAATCTATGCTTGTCACTGGATCACCGCATCCTGGACGGGGTCGTCTGCGGGCGCTTCCTGCAGCGGGTGAAGGAGAATCTGGAGTCCTTCGGGCCGGATACGCAGTTGTATTAGCGATAGAAACAGGACGGGGCTGTCCAGTTAGTCGGCGATGACTGCTGGACGGCCCCTTTTCGTACGAATTCTGCTGATCTGATTCGCACGCGATGTGCACGTGATCCGTACTCTGAGCGCTGAGTCAACATGAACTGTTGATTCGCACGCCAATTCCGCCTCCTTGCACCCTGAATCGACAATATATGTTGTCTCACACATCGATTCACATCATACGCAAGCGAAACGATTATTTCTGTTGTCTCACGCGCCTAGCATCCCCTACCACACCCTGCCATACTCGCCTGCCTACCACAAAACTTACCTGCCCCACCCACTTATCTACCGTACCACTCGCCTGTCGAATCATTCACCTGCCGTCTCAAGCACTGGATCTGCACGTCTGCATGTTCATATGCATACATAAAGGGGCGATCAAACAAAGGGGCGTCCAAAGCTAGTGAATACTGAACTTTGCGACACCCCTGCAGTTGTTTACGACGCAGCGTTTGTTATCATGAATCGGATATGTATATACTGTAATAAGATGTGCATAGTCGCATCATGCTGCTGATCACAGTATGCTGATTAGCTTGTGCGGATCGCATCATGCTGCTGATCACCTGATACTGATCGCGTGAGCTGAGGGAGATCATGCTGGGGGCTGGAGCTATATGAGTGCGTCGATGGTGAAGATCAAGGTGGACAACAACATGGACAGGATCATGATATAGATGACTGTTTTATAGATCCACTTTTTCTTCATTTGGTGAATCACCTCTTTGCAGAAACAACATTTATAATGGAGTTATGAACAGTTAATATGTAACATAGGATGGCGCGCTGTGTATAGCAGGTCCGAATCATACATAATTGTATCTCAGATCAGCAGCCAGAGAAAGTAAGCATGTTACGGTTCCTTAAAAATTAATCATTAGGAGTGCATGAATATGGTGAATGAACAACGCTTAATCGAAACTTTCATAGAACTGGTGCAAGTCGACTCGGAGTCCGGCCATGAGGGCGAGATCTGCAAGCTGCTTGAGCAGAAGTTCAGCGAATTAGGCCTCAAGGTGTATGTGGACGATACGATGGAGCAGACAGGGCACGGCGCGGGGAATCTATTTGCCGAATGGGAGGCGGATGAGGGCTTGGAGTCCGCGCTGCCGATTCTCTTCAACTCCCATATGGATACGGTGACGCCGGGCGTTGGCATCAAGCCGCGCTTGGATGATGACGGCTATATCCGCAGCGACGGTACGACGATCCTGGGAAGCGACGATAAGGCGGGAATCGCAGCGATGCTAGAAGCGATCCAGGTGATCCAAGAGAACAAGATTCCCCATGGGCCGCTTCAGTTCGTCATCACCGTCGGGGAAGAGAGCGGCCTTGTCGGGGCGAAAGCCATCTCTCCGGAGAAGCTGAAGGGCAGATACGGCTACGCCTTGGACTCGAACGGCAAGGTCGGCGAGATCTCGGTGGCGGGGCCGAGCCAGGCGCAGATCCGCGTGAAAGTCCATGGCAAGTCCGCCCATGCCGGCGTAAATCCGGAAGACGGAATCAGTGCGATCCAAGTGGCCAGCAAGGCGATCTCCCGCATGCCGCTGGGACGGATCGACGAGGAGACCTCGGCCAATATCGGAAGGTTCGCCGGCGGCGGCCCGACGAATATCGTCTGCGATTATGTGGAGATCGAAGCAGAAGCGCGCAGCCTGGTGGAGGAGAAATTACACGCACAGGTTGAAGCGATGAAGCAAGCCTTCGAGCAGACGGCAGAGGAGTTCGGAGCGAAAGTGGAATTCCACAGCGAAGTGATCTATCCGGGGTACAAATTCGATGAAACCGCCCCTGTTGTGAAACTCGCGTCTCAAGCGCTGCAGAAGATCGGCCGGGAAGTGAAGCTGCTGCGCTCCGGTGGCGGGAGCGACGCCAATATCTTCAACGGGCACGGCGTTCCGATGGTGAATCTTGCTATCGGTTATGAGCTGATCCATACGACCAAGGAGCAGATGCCGGTGGAGGAATTGGTGAAGACTACGGAACTCGTCATCGCCCTGGTTGAGGAAGCGGCGAACAAACAGCAAGACTGGTCATGATCGCGTGGCAGATCGGCATCGTTACCGAACTGATCGCGCAGCGGGACGGTATGCAGGAGGTACGTGTGAAGCTCTCCGACGGTACCAGCGGGCGGGCCTTACATGACCTTTCCATCCATGAACCGCTGATTGCGGGGGACCAAGTGCTGCTCAATACGACGGCGGTTCGCCTAAATCTAGGCACAGGGGGGTATCATTTCGTCCATGCCAGGCTGCCTGAGAGCAGCTTCGGAGCCTCAGGCTGTTCGCACAGCTTAGCAGAGCCCGCCACAGAGTCCGGCAGTGCCGGCGAACGCGGTCATACTGACCTCTTTGCTGAGTGTTATACGGACCGCAGTAACAGCCGCTGCCGTGAATCTGGGAAGGCCGCACATAACGGGCATATGATGAAGCTCAAATACACCTCGCTGCAGCGCGCCGTGCTGGCGGCCGAAGAGCCGGCCAGCCCGTATCATGAGGTGTTCATCAACCATCAGCGGATCGACGGCATACCCGTTCTGGTTGGAGAATTGCACAGCATGCTGCCGATCGCAGCAGCTTGGCTGCATTATGCAAAGCCCCAGCTGAGAATCGCTTATGTGATGAGCGACGGCGGCGCGCTGCCGATCTCCTTAAGCCGCCACGTATCCGCTTTGAAGCAGCTGTCTTGGCTGTGCGGGACGGTGACTTACGGACAGGCATACGGAGGCGATCTGGAGACGATGAACAAATTCACCGCGTTGATCGCTGCCCGGCATATCCTGCGCGCGGATATCATCATCGCCTGCATGGGACCGGGGATCGCAGGAACGGGTACGCCCCTCGGCCATACCGGCACGGAGGCGGGCGAGCTTGTCAACGCTGCCGCCATGCTGGGCGGGAGACCGATCCTTATACCGCGGCTGAGCGGTGCAGAGCAGAGGCCGCGGCATTACGGCCTAAGCCATCATCTGACGGCGAACCTTAAGTATACGGCGGCCTGCCGCGCTGTGCTTCCTCTTCCCGCCGGCTTGCCGGATGAGCTCACGGCCGTCGTCCGGCGTCAGCTGAAACCGATCTTGGAGGAGGGCCGGCACCGAATCACCTGGCAGGATGAGCCAAGCCTGACGGACTTGGAAGCCGCTCTCTGCGCATACCCGTTGACCATCACGACGATGGGGCGCACGCTCCGCGATGATCCTAGCTTCTACCTCGGGGCTGCTTCCGCCGCTGCGTATGCTGCGGCTTGCTGTACCGGTTCAGCCAATCACGGAGCTTAGCCTGCGGCGCTTCCTTTAGCGCAATCTGCAGTTTCCGGCGGATCTCCCAGGCCTGTCCCACGATGCGCATGCTGCGTTCATCTTGATAGGTTTTCATCTATACCCCTCTCTTCATCGCTTGATATGATAGTACAAGCTATGTAAGAGAGGGGGATAATATGCGATACCCTTGGGGAAAGGAATGAAATTTCAATACCATGACCGACAAGAAACATCCTGATGCTGATCCGATGCGGGATGATCAACGGTTCGCGGAGCCGACGCTTTATTCGCAGCCGATCTTCCAGGGCAAGGTGATCTCCCTTCAAGTCGATACGGTGAGACTGCCCAATGGTGAGGAAGCGACCCGTGAGATCGTCCGTCATCCCGGCGGCGTGTCCGTGCTGGCGCTGCTCGACGGCAAGATGCTCGTCGTTGAGCAATACCGCAAGCCCCTTGGCAAGAGCCAGATCGAGATTCCAGCGGGCAAGCTGGACCGCGGCACCGAAGATCCGATGGCGGCGGCGATGCGGGAGCTCGAAGAGGAGACGGGATATAAGACGGATCATCTAGAATACATCTGCTCGTATTATACGTCGCCGGGCTTCGCTGATGAGATCATGCACATGTACTTCACCGACCGTCTGGAGAAGAGCGAGATGAATCTCGACGAGGATGAGTTCCTCGTGTGCGATGCGATTACGTTGGAGCAGGCCCTTGCCTATATCCGTGAAGGCCGGATCTCCGATGCGAAGACGGTGATGGCCGTGTATATCTGGCAGCTCTATCAAGCGACGGGCAGGCTGATCTAATGTGTGATTTGCGCGAATGCTTCGTCGATCTGCATATTCATATCGGGCGAACGGCAGGCGGACAGCCGGTGAAGATCAGCGCCGCCCGCGATTTGACCTTCTTCAATATCGCGAAGGAAGCCGCTGAGCGCAAAGGCATCGACTGCATCGGCATCATCGACTGCCAATCCCCGCCCGTGCTGCAGGAGATGGAGGAACTCCTGGAGGCGGGTGTGATGGAGGAAGCGCCGGGCGGCGGGCTGCGCTACGGACGGACGACGATCCTGCTCGGTTCGGAATTGGAAGTGCGGGACCCGGGACTCGGGCCGTGCCATCTTCTGGTGTATATGCCCGACTTTAAGACGATGCGGGAGTTTTCGCGTTTCCTCGCGGCCTATATGAAGAACGTCTCCCTCAGCTCACAGCGCGTCTATCTGCCGGCGCGTGGGCTGCAAGGGGAGGTCATCGACCGCGGCGGATTCGTGATCCCGGCCCATGTCTTCACACCGCATAAGGGGATGTACGGCATCGCTTGCGATACGATGGATGAGCTGCTGGACCCGCAGCACGTGGCCGCCGTCGAGCTGGGATTAAGCGCTGATTCATCGATGGCAGGGCTGATCAGCGAGCTTGCTCCCTTCACCTTCGTGACGAATTCGGATGCCCACTCCCTCAGCAAGATCGGCCGGGAATATAACCGGATGCTCCTTAAGGAGCCGTCCTTTGAAGAGGTGAGGCGGGCGCTGCTTCGTCAGGAGGGACGAGCGGTGACAGCGAATTACGGGCTGTCGCCGCAGCTGGGCAAATATCACCGCTCCTATTGTCTGAAGTGCCGGCATCTCCTGGACACAGAGGAGCAGCACGTCGACGAATGCCCCGTCTGCGGCAGCAAGTCCCTCACCCGCGGGGTGCATGACCGGATCTTCGAGATCAGGGACCTTGACGAACCGCTGTTCCCGCCGCATCGCCCGCCCTATATCGAACAGGTCCCCTTGGAGTTCATCCCGGGACTGGGCGCGAAGACGCTGCAGAAGCTGCTTGACCGCTTCGGTACGGAGATGCAGATCCTGCACCATGCTACTTTCGAGCAGCTGGCGGAAGCGGTGCCGGAGAAGCTGGCGCAGGCGATCATCCTCGCGCGGGATGGGCGGCTCGAGCTGGCTTCCGGCGGCGGGGGCAGGTACGGCAGGGTAAAGCTATGAAGATATGAAGTGATTAAGATATCAAGTTGTGAAGTATGAAGTATGAAGTGAGCATCGAAAAAAGTTACGAAGTTATGAATCTAGCATATTCTCCCCTCTGTCCACATAGCTATTAGTATAAGCCGGTGAAGCTTTCCAGCCTTGCGGGAACCCGGCGCAATCACAGCAGACAGGGGAGATAACGTCGATGCCAAACCCAACGCTGTCGTTCCAACGTTACTTGCAACAACATCTGCCGCTGTATATCTTCGTCACCGTATTGTTCATGATGGGCGTGATCTTCGGCGCCCTGCTGGTGAATGCCCTCACCTTGGACCAGCAGCAGAACATGGCACAGCTTATTGACAACTTCTTCCAAACAGCGATGCATGGTTTCGAAGGCACTTCACCGCAGTCCTTTGCGGATCTGTTCAGCCTTCACCTTCGCTGGGTTCTGCTCATCCTCGTCTTTGGATTATCGATTGTCGGTCTGCCCCTGATCCTGCTCATCGATTTTATCAAAGGGGCCTTGATCGGTTTTGCCGTCGGCTATTTGGTTGCTGAGTATTCCTGGAAGGGACTGCTCTTCGCCCTGATCTCCGTCGCGCCGCACAATCTCATTGTGATCCCGGTTTTGCTTATCTCCAGTGTGGCTGCGATCTCGTTTTCCATGTATTTGATACGCTGTTTTATCCTCCGCAATCGAGCTGCAGATGCGCAGTCGTTCCTTCGCTATCTTCTTACGCACCTTACACTGAGCGGTCTATTGGTCTGCGCGGCTGTGATCCAATATCTCTTCATCCCCCGTCTGCTGGAATGGGCGGCACCGCTCATGCTGCAGACAGGTTGATCGAACCGGCATCCAGAGCATAAGCATCGGGGTCTTCTATGACGAATAAGATTGACTTTGCTGAAATACTGCCCCTATAATTGAAACAAAAGGAGGGGGAGTATGGAGGCAAGGATCGAGCATATCAAACAGCAGTTACAATCGCAGGGGTACAAGTTGACTCCGCAGCGTGAGGCAACAGTACGCGTGTTGTTGGAAAATGAAGAAGATCACCTAAGTGCGGAAGATGTTTTTATGCTTGTTAAAGACAAAGCACCTGAGATCGGCCTTGCGACCGTGTACAGAACCCTCGAGTTACTGAGCGATCTACATATCGTAGAGAAGATGAATTTCGGCGACGGAGTTGCGCGGTACGACCTGCGGCACGAAAGCAGCAAACATCATCACCATCATCTGATCTGTGTCGTCTGCGGTTCCGTCGATGAGATTATGGATGATTGGCTGCTTCCGTTGGAGGAGCGGTTGGCGAAGGAATACCATTTTAAGGTTCTGGACCATCGCTTGGATTTCCAAGGTGTCTGTTGGCGATGTAAGGACAAAGAACCCGAGGATATGAACAAGAAATAAGATTCGAAGGAATTTATAGAAGTTAACAAGGATCAAGCTTAAATTTGTATGCGCTGCAAACCACACCGAAAGGGCTTGTGAGCCTTCTTCGGTTTTTTTGTGCGAAAGTTCCGCCTCACATAAACCAATTCCAAGCAGGCCATATTATACGTGGATTAGCATAATCTGTCCCCTTCATTCATATATGTTGAGGTAACATTTGATGCACTAGAGGGGCAGGTGGAGCGGATGATCATCTCGCTTAAGGCTTGGCGCAGGCGTATCAGATATATGATTTTGTTCATCGTGCTCGTATATTTCATCTTTCATGTCACACAGCTCATCTATGAGTGGCTGGATCCCTTTGACTCCGAAGACAAGCCCAGCGGCCATGCGGTGAAGGTGTTCGAACAATTGCATGAAGGAGACGGGAGAGTCATCTTCAAGGATCGTTTATTGTTTTTCTTCTGGTACGGCGAATAGCGGGCAGAGCGACCGAGGCGGATGGACAAAGCAGGGCATTTGCGGCTCCGTATGAATCTGGCACGAACCCGGCATGAAGCGGCGCGGGAAATTGGCATCTGATGGCAGGAAACGCCCCGCATGCTGTGGAAGAAGGTATGCAGCGAACATCTAAGGAAGCATCATGGCATAGCGGTAACATGGCTTTCATGGAATGAAGGGATGAGACATGAAACTATATCTTAAGCATTTTCTCCATTATCTGGCCGTCGAACGAGGCCTCGCCCGCAACACACTGGAGGCGTATGAGCGGGATCTGACTTCGTTCTTGGAATATATGTCGGACAAGCAGGGAATCACATCCTTAGGTCAGGTGGATCGTGTGCATATCGTCAGCTATCTGATGTTTCTTAGAGAGTCAGGCCGGGCGTCATCAACCGTTGCCAGGACGATGACGTCGATTCGAAGTTTTTTTTAAATTTCTAGTGCGCGAGCAGATCCTTGCAGCCGATCCTTCAATCTATATGGATACTCCGAAGACGGACAAGAAACTGCCCAAAGTGATGAATCTTGAAGAGGTTGAACGTCTGTTGGATGCCCCGCAGATCAAGGAACCGACGGGCATTCGAGACAAAGCGATGCTGGAGCTGCTCTATGCATCCGGTATCCGCGTTTCGGAGCTCGTCTCGCTCAACGTCGGCGATCTGAATCTCGGCATGGGATTCGTCCGCTGCATCGGCAAGGGGTCTAAAGAGCGCATCATCCCCCTCGGACGCATCGCTTTGGATTGGCTGGACCGCTATATCCAGACGGCGCGGCCCAAACTCCTCAAAGGCCGTTTGCGCGAGCAGGCGCTGTTCGTGAACCGCAACGGCGGCCGCATGACACGGCAGGGATTCTGGAAGATCATCAAGCAGTACGGCAAGGAAGCGAACATCGACAAGGATATTACGCCGCATATGCTGCGGCATTCCTTTGCCACGCATCTGCTGGAGAACGGAGCTGATCTGCGTGCTGTGCAGGAGATGCTGGGGCATTCGGACATATCCACGACGCAGATCTACACCCATGTTACGAAACTGCGGATGAAGGATGTGTATAACCGCACGCACCCGCGGGCGAAGATGTGAAGTTATGAAGATGTGAACTGCTGCCTGCAGATGATGAAGAAGAACATGATGGATGATACAATAAAACAACACTGCCAACAAACATCTATAAATTGGAGGAGCCATATGAACCAACTGCAGCGTAAATTTGACCGCATCGCTTTGATCGTGCTGGACAGCGTGGGGATCGGCGAATTGCCCGATGCCGCAAGCTTCGGCGATACGGGTGCACATACCTTAGGACATATCGCGGAGCGGGTGCCGGGCTTCGCCCTGCCCAACATGCAGCGCTTGGGGTTAGGCAATATCGAAGCCCTGCAAGGCGTGCCCCCTGCGGCACAGCCCCTTGCCTATTACGGCAAGATGGCGGAGGTATCGGCAGGCAAGGATACGATGACCGGGCATTGGGAGATCATGGGTCTCAAGGTGACGGTGCCGTTCAATACGTTCCCGGAAGGGTTTCCGTCAGAGTTAATCGCAGCCTTCGAAGAACGAACCGGCCGCCGGGTGATCGGCAACAAACCGGCATCCGGCACGGCGATCATCGAAGAGCTGGGCGAAGAGCAGATGCACACCGGCGCTTGGATCGTATACACTTCTGCCGACAGTGTGTTTCAGATCGCTGCCCACGAGGATATCATTCCTCTCGAGGAATTGTATCGAGCCTGTGAGATCGCAAGGGAGCTGACCCTCGACGAACGCTATGCCGTCGGCCGGGTGATCGCGCGGCCCTATGTTGGACAGCCGGGCGCCTTCGCGCGTACGGCCAACCGCCGCGACTATGCGGTGAAGCCGCCGGCACCGACGGTGATGAATGCGCTCAAGGACGGCGGATATGACTGTATCGCCGTTGGCAAGATCAATGATATCTTCGTCGGCGAAGGGGTCACCCGGGCGGAACCGACAAAGAACAATGATGACGGCATCAACAAGACGATCAGCCTGTTGAAGGAATCCTTCGAGGGGCTGCTGTTTACCAATCTGGTGGATTTTGATTCGCTGTACGGGCACCGGCGGGATCCGCAGGGTTATGGGGAAGCGCTGATGCACTTCGACCGCCGGCTGCCTGAGATCATGGAAGGCATCGGGGAGCGGGATCTCTTGATCATCACCGCAGACCACGGCAATGATCCCGTGCACAGCGGCACCGATCACACGCGTGAATATGTGCCGCTGCTCGTATGGAGCCCGGGACTTATGTCCCCGCGTTCATTGGGCGTGCGCTCCACGTTCTCCGATGTCGGGGCAACGGCGGCGGACAATTTCCGCGTGCAGCTGCCAGAGAACGGTCAGAGTTTCTTGCAAGAGTTGCTGTAACATGCGTTCCATGGACATATGATTTGTTAATATGAAAGGACGTTGTGACAATGGCGAGATTGGATGCGAACCAGGGATTAGATGCTAATCAATTGCAACAACAATTGAAGGAAGCGGCTGAGTTCATCCGCGGCCGGCTGTCCGGTAAGCCGGAGATCGGCTTGATCCTCGGATCGGGTCTGGGCGTGCTGGCGGATCTGATTGAACAGCCGCTGACGATTCCATATGGGGAGATTCCACATTTTCCTGTATCGACAGTAGCCGGCCATTCCGGTGAGCTGGTGATCGGTGCGATCGCCGGCAGACAGGTCATCATGATGAAGGGCAGATTCCATCTCTATGAAGGTTACGGGGAAGCGCAGGTGACCTTTCCGGTACGCGTGATGAAGCTTCTCGGCATCGAGAAACTCATCGTCACCAACGCCGCCGGCGGCGTCAATCGCTCCTTCCAGCCGGGGGATCTGATGATGATAACAGATCATATCAATCTCATGGGGAGAAATCCGCTTATCGGTCCGAATCTCGATGAATTTGGGCCGAGATTCCCTGATATGACGGAGGCCTACAGCCGAGCGCTGCGCAAGGTGCTTAAGGATACTGCCGACGAGCTCGGCATCCAGCTGCAGGAGGGCGTCTATGCGGCGATGCTCGGACCGGCCTATGAGACGCCGGCAGAGATCCGTATGCTGCAAACGATCGGCGCAGATGCGGTGGGCATGTCCACCGTGCCGGAGGTCATCGTTGCCCGCCATGCCGGCATCGAGGTGCTGGGCATCTCCTGCATCACGAATATGGCTGCCGGCCTCCTCGATCAGCCGCTGCGGCATGATGAAGTCGTGGAGACGGCGGAGCGGGTGAAGGAACAGTTCCTAAAGCTGGTCTTGAATGTCATTCCTAAGTTATAACGGCAGACTTCCTGTCATTGCCGATAAGCCGATAAGGAGGGCAGGGAAAGGATGCGCACAGTAGACCTTATCCAGCAGAAAAGGGACGGGCATGAGCTCAGTACAGAAGGGATCAGGCATCTGATCCAAGGTTATGTATCCGGGGACATTCCCGACTACCAGATCGCTGCGTGGCTGATGGCGGTTTATTTCCAAGGGATGAGCAGCCGTGAGACGGCGGATCTGACGATGGCGATGGCAGAGTCGGGGGATCAGATCGATCTGAGTGCGATTCACGGGATTAAAGTGGACAAGCACAGCACCGGCGGCGTCGGCGATACGACGACGCTGGTGCTGGCCCCCCTCGTGGCGGCGGCGGGGGTGCCGGTGGCGAAGATGTCGGGGCGCGGCCTTGGGCATACCGGCGGCACGATTGATAAGCTCGAGGCGATCCGAGGCTTCCATGTGGAGATGACGCGCGACCAGTTCGTACAACAGGTGAATGAGATCGGTGCGGCGGTGATCAGCCAATCGGATAATATCACCCCTGCGGATAAGATGCTGTACAGCCTGCGCGACGTCACGGCCACCGTGGAGTCGATCCCGCTGATCGCCAGTTCGATCATGAGCAAGAAGATCGCTTCCGGCGCCGATGCCATCGTCCTTGATGTGAAGACGGGAAGCGGCGCATTTATGAAGACGCCGGAGGATTCGATCAAGCTGGCGCAGGCGATGGTGGAGATCGGTACCCGGGTCGGGCGAGAGACCATTGCGATCATCAGCAGCATGGAACAGCCATTGGGATACGCGATAGGCAATGCTCTGGAAGTGAAGGAAGCGATCCTGACGCTTGCCGGCCGGGGACCTCAGGATCTGACCGAACTCAGCCTGACGCTGGGCTCCTATATGCTCGTTGCCGGCGGTCGGGCGGATCATGAGGAAGAAGCACGCCGTCTGCTGGAGAAACTTCTCCATAACGGACATGCTTTGGAGAAGTTCAAGCAATTCGTTGCCGCGCAGGGCGGCGATGCTTCGATTATCGATGAAGTCTTGAAGGAGGAAGACGGTGACGGCTCCGGCAGCCTTCCGACAGCTGAGTTGAAAGCAGTTGTGCAGGCGCCGCAGGCCGGCTGTGTCGCTGCCATTGATGCGGAGGCTTTGGGACGAGCGGCGATGAAGCTGGGAGCGGGGCGCGAGACGAAGGAGTCCAAGATCGACCTGTCCGCCGGAATTGTGCTTCGCGTTAAGACCGGAGATCGCGTCCAGTCCGGGGACGTGCTGGCTGAACTGCACAGCAACTTGTCGCAAGAAGCGGTCGATGCAGTCGCTAGAGAGGTTCAAGCGAGCATCGCCTTCACCGATGCCGTACCCGATTCGCAGCCGCTGATCTATGCTGTTGTATCCAAGGACGGCGTAAAACGGTTATCCGAGCAGAAGTGACCATTAAATTCTAATAAAGATATTGATTGACTTAGCAATCCTATGAATGTTAGCGAGCCATCGTATGATGGCTCTTTTTTGCTGCATGGCGTATGGCGAACATCTTTGGGCTGGATGGTGGAATATTTTACATAGGATCAGGAAACACTGGTTATCAGCACTTACAAACCTAGTTGGAGGGTAGAACGAGCATGAAGTTGAGAAGAATGGGGCTAATCGTTCTGATGTGGATCCTGATCATGGGTGTCGTTCAAGGCGGTTTGGCTGTATTCGCCGGGCCGTTGGAAACGGCAGAAGCAAGCGAGGAAGAAAACCCGTCTTCTTCGCTGTGGGATGATTCCCAGTCGGATGAGCAGAGCGATGAGGAGCGACAAGAAGCCGAAGCCTTTGAGATTCAAGAGGCGGAGGAGCCAGCAGCGAGTGAACCGCAGGACAAACCGCAGGACAGCATCGAGGCCAGTGAAGAACCGAAGGTCGATCTGGCGCCGAATGCCAAATCGGCGATCCTGATGGATGTCGATACGGGCACGATTCTCTTCGAGAAAAATATTCATGAGAAAGTTCCCCCTGCCAGCATCACGAAGATCATGACGATGCTGCTTGTGATGGAGGCGTTGGAGCAGAAGAAGATCACCTTGGATGAGATGGTGACGGCCAGTGAACGCGCGGCTTCGATGGGCGGTTCCCAGATCTTCCTGGAAGCCGGGGAACAGATGTCCGTGGCCGATCTGCTGAAGGGCGTGGCGATGGCTTCGGGCAACGACGCCTCAGTGGCGCTGGCCGAGAAGATCGCCGGCAGCGAAGAGATGTTCGTGCAGATGATGAATAAACGGGCACAGGAGCTCGGCATGACGAACACCCGCTTCATGAACAGCAATGGTCTTCCAGCGGAGAACCACTATTCCACTGCCCATGATATCGCGATCATGTCAAGAGAACTGTTGAGGCATGAGCTGATTACGGAATATACGGGCAAATATCAGGATTATCTGCGCACCGATACGGAGAATCCGTTCTGGCTGGTTAACACCAATAAACTGGTACGATTCTATGCCGGAGTGGATGGACTGAAGACCGGGTATACCAGCGAAGCGAAGTTCTGCCTTGCTGCAACGGCCAAACGGGATAATATGCGCGTGATCGCTGTGGTGTTGGGTGAGCCGAATACGAAGACGCGCAATGCTGAAGTCGCGGCGCTGTTTGATTATGCCTTCTCGCAATATGGGAACTTGCCGATCTTTAAAGCCGGTGATGAAATCGGCACCTTCGAGGTAGCCAAAGGAGAGGTCAAACGCATCGCCATAACGGCGGAACGGCCGTACAGCGTCTTGATTCGCAAAGGGGAAGACACGGAGAAAATCCGCCATGAGTTAGTCCTTGAACCGAAGCTTGAAGCGCCGATTCAGAAGGGGCAGCCCATCGGCAAAATCGTTGTCTACAAAGGGGAAGAGAAGTTGACGGAGTTCCCGCTCGAGTCCCCGCAAGATGTGAACAAAGCCGGTTGGTGGACGCTGTTTAAACGGGCTGCGGGCAAGATGTTCTTCGTGAATGAGGAAAGATGAGACGGTTAATGCTGGGACGGTTCAAGAACGCATGCGCAATGTAATGAAAGGTTCATTGTTCCATGTGGAGCGAGATTATGCTCGCTGCTTCGACGGCAAAGGGCGGAAACAGATGTCGCAATACGCATGTAATCGTTAATTCGCCGCTGAACGTTGGGGAAGATGTCGGAAGCAGGATGCTGTTAATCCGCGGCTGTCGGAAATGAGAAGGTTTCTTCTACTTTTGTCGCATGGCAGGAATTGTCTTGGGCGAAGTAGAAAGGTATGGGCAAGACGGGAGAAGGAGTGAACAGATGTGAGCTTGCAGATCGATGTTGAGCATGCGAACAGTGCGCTGATTGTCCGTTTGACGGGCGAGCTGGACCATCATTCAGCACATACGGTGAAAGCGACGCTGGAGGAAGCGATCGAGCAGGGCAATATCGACCATATCATCTTAAGCTTGAGGGACCTGTCCTTCATGGACAGCTCGGGCTTGGGCGTGATCCTGGGCAGGTACAAGCAGATTACGAACAGAGGCGGCAAGATGGTCGTCTGCGATGTCAATCAAGCCGTCTACCGTTTGTTTGAGCTGTCCGGCCTGTTCAAGATTCTGCAGATCGAGGACGACGAACGAAGCGCCTTGACGAGTCTGGGGGTTGTGTCCTGATGTTCCGCAACCATATGACGTTGTCGTTCGCCAGCAAATCCGAGAATGAAGCCTTCGCCCGCGTGGCCGTCGCCGCCTTCGTCTCGCAGCTCGACCCGACTGTAGAGGAGCTGACGGATATCAAGACCGTTGTCTCTGAAGCCGTGACCAATGCCATCATTCACGGATATGACAACGAGGATACGGGATTGGTGCACATCGAAGCGAGGATCGAAGAGGATACGGTATACCTGACGATCCGTGATGACGGCAAGGGGATCGAGGATTTGGAGACAGCCAGGCAGCCGCTCTACACTTCGAAACCGGAGTTGGAGCGATCGGGGATGGGATTTACGATCATGGAGAATTTTATGGATGAAGTGGAAGTGGAGTCCGCGGTTGGCAAGGGTACGATCGTACGCATGAGAAAAAGAATAGAGTCTGCGAACGCTATTCTAAATTAGGGGATGGGTCATGGATGTCGATATGAAGGGGTCGAACCATACGTACCTCGATGACACGGAAGTGAAGCGTCTGATCGCGCTGAGCCAAGCCGGTGATACGCTGGCGAGGGATACGCTTGTAAACTGCAACATTCGACTGGTATGGTCCGTCGTCCAGCGTTTTCTAAATCGCGGATATGAACCGGAGGATCTGTTCCAGATCGGCTGCATCGGGCTTCTGAAGTCGGTGGACAAATTCGATCTCTCCTATGACGTCAAGTTTTCAACTTATGCTGTGCCGATGATCATCGGCGAGATTCAGCGTTTCCTCAGGGATGACGGGACGCTGAAGGTGAGCCGATCGCTGAAGGAACAAGCGAACAAAGTGCGGAAGACGAAGGATGAATTGTCCAAGACGCTGGGCAGGCTGCCGACGATCAAGGAGATCGCCGATGAGCTGGAGATTACCCCTGAAGATGTCGTCCTCGCTCAGGAGGCGAACAAACCTCCCGCATCGATTCATGAGACGGTCTTCGAGAACGACGGCGATCCCATCACGCTGATGGATCAGATCTCGGATGATTCGGATGAGCGTTGGTTTGACAAGCTGGCCTTGAATGAAGCGATTAACACCTTGAGCGAGCGGGAGAGGCTGATCGTCTATCTGCGCTATTTCCGCGATCAGACGCAGTCGGAAGTCGCCAGCCGGCTGGGCATCTCACAGGTGCAGGTCTCACGCCTTGAGAAAAAAATATTAAAAACCATTAAAGACCAGATTGCTCAATGAGTATCTGGTCTTTTCATATTCCATACTAAGTTGAAAAGAAGAAGGAGCGGCTCAAGGTGACAAGCAGACACACTTCGACCCTCTACTTGCGATTGCGCAAACATCTGAGCCTAAGACCCGGCGAGCCCGTGACCCTCGGCGATGCGGCGCAGATGCTCGCCGAACCGCAGCTCGAAGCAGAACTTCGGCGGCTCGTCCTAGCTGAAGCACCGGCAGGAGAACAATATATCCTGATCGATATGCTGATGATCGTTGCCGCCGTGCAGGAGCGTTATCCGGACCTGCAGATCGAATATTACGGGGAACCCCATGTGCTTGTACAGTGGCAGAAGGAATCCAAGATTCGTGGCCGGCATATGTTGTTCCCCGTTGTTCTGTTCCTGTTGTTCGTGGGCTCAGGGCTGACGATCATGAATTTCCACGCGGATGTGAGCATGCTGGAGGTGCACCGCAAGCTGTATAAGATGATCACCGGCGTGGACCATCCGCATCCGCTGTTGCTGCAGATTCCCTATTCCCTCGGCCTTGGCGCAGGGATGCTGCTATTCTTCAACCGGGTGTTCAAGAAGAAGATCAACGAAGAGCCGGACCCGCTGGAAGTGGAGATGTTCTTATATGAGGAGAATGTACGTCAATACATGGTCCGCGATGAATATAACCGCCTTAAGGATCCGGACGCGGATGAAAGGAAGTAAAGAGCGATGACGGCGGCTTCCGTAACCAGCATCATCCTCGTCATCCTGCTCGGCTTTGCCGGGGGGCTGGCCGTCGGCGGCGGGTTCGTCGCTTTCATCGTCGTCCTCGATATCATCCCCAGGCTGGCGCAGATCACCTGCTCCAGGGACCGCATCGCCTGGCTGGAAGCGGCTGTTGTCAGCGGGGTGATCTTCTGGACGACGGCGGATTTTAATGACTGGAGCTGGTCAGGGCATCTACTCGGCACGGCAGTGATCGGCCTGTTCGCGGGCATCTTCGTCGGCATGCTGGCAGCTGCGCTTACGGAGGTGCTGAACGTGCTGCCCATCCTGGCGAAGCGATTGCAATTATTTGATGATCTAAGATGGCTGCTGCTGGCGATGGTGCTGGGCAAAGTATGCGGTTCGCTCTTCGATTGGCTAGTTTATCCTTATATATGAATGGCAGGTTGATGGGGATGTTGTATAGAACAGCGGCAGTGCGGGGCAGATTAAGGAAGGAATGGAGGGATTCATCTTGTCTGAATATCTGGATTATCCCGATGAGCGGATTGCCCTGAAACCGCGGGAGACGGAATATACACCATCTGACGAAGGAAGCGAATCCTGCGATGCCAAGGACGGCAAGGAGCGAATCTCCCGCAATCTTGACGAGAACCGCGAGCGATTAGTAGAGCTCATGGGGTATGAGGAAAGCTTCGACGTGCTGTTCCGTGAGATGACCTACGGAGAGAATCGTGCGGCTTTTCTGCATCTGAACGCCTTTACGAATGATGAGATCCTGACGGAGATCATCACGCGCCTCACCTATCTTGGGAATGATGGTTACGGGGCTGAGGGAGCGCTGAAACCCGAGAGTATGCAGGTTTTCTTGGAGCGCTATATTCCCCTCGTGTCGGTTACGCCGGAGACCAATATGCTGAAAGTGGTCGATGCCGTCCTTGCCGGCAATACGGCCTTCTTGATGGACGGGGAGGATACGGCGCTGCTCCTCGATGTGAAGGTTTTTCCACAGCGCAGTCCCGATGAGCCGTCGACGGAGAAGGTGGTGCGGGGCAGCAAGGACGGCTTCATCGAGACGCTGGTCACCAACGTCGCGCTGATCCGCAGGCGGATCCGCGATCCCAAGCTGCGAATGGAGATCATGTCCGTCAGCGAGCGGACGAAGACCGATGTATGCATGGGCTATATCAAAGACATCGCAAATCCTGTGCTGGTCGAGATGATCCGCGACCGGATCCAAGACTTGCAGGTGGACGGCGTCCCCCTGGCGGACAAGCAGCTGGAAGAAGGCATCGTCGGCAAGGGATGGAATCCCTTTCCCCTCGTGCGTTATACGGAGCGGCCCGATGTGGCGGCTTCCCACCTCTTGGAAGGGCATGTCGTTGTTCTCGTCGATACGAGTCCCAGTGTGATGATCATCCCAACGACATTCTTCGATCATGTTCAGCATGCAGAAGAGCACCGTCAGACTCCCTTCGTCGGCACTTATCTGCGCTGGGTGCGATTCCTTGGCATCTTCGTCTCGCTTTTTATCCTGCCGCTATGGTTCCTATTCACCCTGCGGCCGGAGCTTCTGCCTGAGGGGCTCGGTTATATCGGACCCGATGAGAAGGGGCAGCTTCCGCTCTTGCTGCAATTCATCTTCGCAGAAGTCGGCGTCGATCTGATGCGCATGGCCGCCGTACACACACCGACTCCGATCGCCACGGCGATGGGCTTGGTAGCAGCTGTGCTGATCGGCGATATCGCTGTGCATACGGGGCTGTTTATCAATGAGGTCATCTTATATATGGCGATTGCTGCTTTGGGGATGTTCGCCACCCCAAGCTATGAGTTGGGCTTGGCCAACCGTATGGTGCGCCTGGTACTGCTTATCGCCGTCGCTCTTTTTGAGGTGCCGGGCTTCGTCGTGGGCACCGCGCTGATCATGCTGCTCCTCATCACCCAAAGGACATACGGCGTGCCGTATTTCTGGCCGTTCATCCCTTTCAACGGACCGGGGCTGATGACGACGCTGTTCCGCAGGCCGTTCCTTTCCAATAAGACAAGGCCGAGCATTACGAAACCGCTGCAATATCAGAAGATGCCGCGTCAATAGCGCATGGGTTAACAGCGCAGGATTCATGGCAGCGAAGGACAAGCATATATAACATTTATAAGCTGAGGCATAGAACGGGAATCAACAAATATTTGGTTTGAATGATTGAGGTGAAGTAACGGTTGTGACCCTTTACCGAATATGTTAAGTTAGACTATATGTGATCTTCATCCGGTGACGGATGAACGATGGACGGAATCTGACAGGGTAAGGGGATAGCACATGTATCTGCATGGTACGAGTCGTATTAATGAACGAGGGCATCTGGAGATCGGCGGCTGCGACACCGTTGAGTTGGCACGAACTTACGGCACGCCGCTCTATGTGATGGATGAGGCGTTGATTCGCGAGCGCTGCCGGGCTTATATGGATGCCTTCCGCAGCACCGGATTGAAGTTCCAAGTCGCTTATGCTTCGAAGGCATTCTGCACGATGGCGATGTGCCGGCTGGTTGCTGAAGAAGGGCTGTCGCTGGATGTTGTGTCCGACGGAGAATTGTATACCGCGCTCAAAGCGGGATACCCGCCGGAACGCATCCATTTCCACGGCAACAACAAGACACCGGTGGAGCTGGAGATGGCACTGGACGCGGGGATCGGCTGCTTCGTCGTCGATAATTTCACCGAACTCAAGATGTTGAACGCCATGGCCGGCGAGAAGGGCAAGAAAGCGAAGATCCTGCTTCGGATCACGCCCGGTGTTGCAGCGCATACGCATGACTATATCTCTACAGGACAGACGGATTCCAAATTCGGCTTTGATCTGGAAAGCGGCGCTGCTTATGACGCGGCGAAACAAGCAATCGAGTGTGAACATCTAGAACTGCTGGGGCTGCATTCGCATATCGGATCGCAGATCTTCGAAGTCGAGGGGTTCCGCATGGCCGTGGAGAAAGCAGCGAACTTCGCAGCGGACCTTCGCGATCAGCTGGGGATCCTGCTGTCCGTCGTCAATGTCGGCGGCGGCTTCGGCATCCGTTATAAGGAAGGGGATACGCCGCTGCCGGTCGAACGCTATGTTGAAGCGATTGCCGGCGCGGTGAAGGAGACCTTCTCCATGCGTGATTATCCGCTGCCGGAGGTCTGGATCGAACCCGGCCGCAGCATCGTCGGGGAAGCGGGCACGACCCTATATACCGTCGGCACATTCAAGGAGATTCCCGGCGTGCGCAAGTATATCGCTGTGGACGGCGGGATGACGGACAACCCGCGTCCAGCACTCTATCAATCGGAATATGAAGCGATGCTGGCGAATCGAGCCAATGAACCGGCTGAGGAGATCGTCTCCATCGCGGGCAAAGCCTGTGAGAGCGGGGATATGCTGATCTGGGATCTTCACCTGCCGAAGGCGCGGCACGGCGATATCCTGGCCGTGTCCTGCACAGGTGCTTACAACTATTCCATGGCGAGCAATTACAACCGCATCCGCCGTCCTGCCGTTGTCTTCGTCAAGGACGGTAAGGCTGACCTTGTCGTCCAGCGCGAGACCTATGAACATCTCGTCAGCCTCGACCTCATTCCAGAGCGGATGCGCGGGACCATTCATGCTTAACAACTGAGACCAAGCAGGACTCCGTCAGCCGCAGGGCGGGCGGAGTCTTGCTGTAGATATACATCCTGATGGATAGGGGGACAGCAGGCGATGAAGGATGCAAGACTCGAGCAGCAGATCCGCTTCCTCCTGGAGATCGATCAGCTCAAACAAGTCGAGCGCAGATCCTATCTGGCTGATGGCAGCCGCCGTGAGAACAGCGCGGAACATTCCTGGCATCTGGCGATGATGGCGGTGCTCCTATGTGAACATCTCGATGATCCCGGGATTGATCTTCTGAGAGTGATGAAGATGCTGCTGATCCATGACCTGGTAGAGATCGATGCGGGGGATACCTATGCTTATGATCCGCAAGGCCAAGAGGATAAGTACGATCGCGAACTCGCCTGCGCCAACCGGCTCTTCCGTCTCTTGCCGGAGGAGCAGCGGGATGAGTTGATGGCCTTGTGGCAGGAATTCGAGGAAGGTATTTCGCCGGAGGCGAAGTACGCCGCAGCGTTGGACCGTCTGCAGCCGATGCTGCTGAATTACGCGGCACAGGGCAGATCTTGGCGGGAACATGGGATCCATAGCCGGCAGGTGTTGGCGCGACAAGAAGCGATCGCGGAGGTTTCTCAGAAGCTGGGGGATTACAGCCGCGGTCTGATCCAAGATGCAGTTGCTAAGGGCTATTTGAAGGCGCAGGGTTGAGATTTTTGCATTGACGGCAAGCTTTGTGTAAGATGGGATGGAGTTATGATCGGCAGAGTAATGGGAATAGCCGCAGCGGCTGTGACGCTGTGTGTGACGGATGTCGATCATGAAGCTATGATGGGAGGAGATTGACCTAGTATGAAAAAGGGCAAAATAACATTGGAAAAGGGCGGGGAGATCCTTCTTGAATTTTTCCCGGATGAGGCGCCGAATACCGTAGCAAACTTCGAGAAATTAGCAAACTCCGGCTTCTATAACGGGCTGACTTTTCACCGTGTTATCCCCGGCTTCGTCGCCCAGGGCGGCTGCCCGATCGGTAACGGCACAGGCGGAGCGGGGTATACGATCAAGTGTGAAGTCGACACCAACGTGAGCAAGCACGAGCGGGGGACGTTGGCGATGGCGCATGCCGGGAGAGACACGGGAAGCAGCCAGTTCTATATCTGCTATCAGCCGCAGCCGCATCTGGACGGTCATCATACGGTTTTTGGCAGAGTGGTTAAGGGGATGGAGCATGTGGATGCCCTTCGTCCCGGGGATAAGATGGCAGAAGTCAAAGTCTGGGACGAGGAATAAGCTGTCGGATTCGAAAGCAAGGTGAGCGAATACCTTGCTTTTTGTATTTTTCGGTGCTATGCTTTTAGTAATCTTAACAACCGCATACTGATCATGTATTCCTTCAGGGCAGGGTGAAATTCCCGACCGGCGGTGATTCGCGGAGCGCGTTCATTCGCAAGCCGCGATCAGTCCGTGACCCGCCATGTTGCTAAGCAGCATGACGGTGGACCCGGTGTGATTCCGGGACCGACAGTATAGTCTGGATGGGAGAAGGAAACCGTGCATCTGCAAGTCCATTGGTGCAGATCTTATTTATCGAGGCTCTATGTACCTTTTTTCACATGGTGGGTACCAGCAGCCTATATTCCCGCTTTGTTTGAAAGTAAGTCGGGAACGATGCAGGCTGAGCTGCGACTGAAGCGGCGGTACTTGCATCGGTTAAGATCAGTCTGATGCACGATGACTTGGCTTAAAGCTCGGCATACTTACCCAGGCCCCTCTAGGTTTAGAGGGGCTTTATTAATACTTTGCGAGGTGGTGAACAACCATGACGAACCGCAGCTTAAACCATCGCCATGTGCTGCATGATGAGGCGTATATGCAACTCGCTCTGGAACTTGCTGCCGCAGCCCGAGGACAGACGGACAGCAATCCCATCGTCGGCTGCGTCATCGTCAAGGACGGGCGAATCGTGGGACTCGGTTCGCATCTGCGGCGCGGCGAGGCGCATGCGGAGGTCCATGCGCTCAAGATGGCGGGCGGAGAAGCCCGCGGCAGCACCGTCTATGTGACCCTTGAACCTTGCAGCCATCGGGGACGTACGCCGCCCTGTGCCAAGCAGTTGATCGAGGCCGGCGTGAAGCGCATCGTCGCCGCCTGCCGCGATCCGAATCCCCTTGTCTCAGGCCGCGGGCTGAAGATGCTGCAGGAACACGGCATAGAGACAGAAGTCGGCGTCCTTGAAGAGCAGGCGCTGCAGTTGAATGAACATTTCTTTACCTATGTGGCGAAGGGACGCCCTTTCATCACCTTGAAGACGGCATCGACTCTGGACGGCAAGGTCGCTTCTTATACCGGGGACAGCCGCTGGATTACCAATGAAGAAGCCAGAGCTTATGTACACACGCTCCGCCATCAGCACCAAGCGATCATGGTCGGCATCGGAACGGTGCTGGCGGATGACCCAAGTCTCACCGTTCGCGCACCAGTACCCGGTGTTCATCCGATTCGCATCATCGTTGACTCCCAGCTGCGCACGCCGCTCCACGCGAAAGTGGTGCAAGACGGGTTGGCGGAGACGATCATCTTGACGACGGAGCGCGCCGATAAGCAGGCTGCCGCACGCTTGGAGCAAGCCGGTGTGACGGTGATCGCCTGCGGCGACGGCAAGCGGGTCGATCTGCCGCTCGCCATGCAGAAGCTTGCTGAACGTGAGATCGCCTCAATCCTGCTCGAAGGCGGCGGTACGCTGAACGGTGCGATGCTGGCCCACGGCTTGATCGATAAGATGGTGTTGTTCTATGCCCCGAAGATCATCGGCGGTGCGGAGGCGCCGGCGAATTTTCAGATGACGGGAATAGAGAAGATGGCCGATGCGTACCGGCTTGAACGCGTTCAAATCGAGACCTTCGGCGACAATGTCGGGATCATCGGTTATCCCGTATATCCGAGGAGGGAAGCATAGATGTTCACAGGTATCATAGAAGAGATCGGAACGCTTCGCTCTGTGGAGCGAGCCGGTCAGGCCATGGTGCTGACCATCCAAGCAGAACGTGTGCTGGAGGATGTCAAGATCGGCGACAGCATCGCGGTGAACGGCGTCTGTCTGACGGTCACCCGCTTCGATCGCACGTCGTTTACCGCCGATGTGATGCCCGAGACCTACCGCAAGACGAATCTCCATGAACTGCGTTCGGGCAGTCCGCTGAATCTGGAGCGGGCGATGCCGGCGGACGGCCGATTCGGCGGACATATCGTACAGGGCCATGTAGACGGCACAGCTGTGATCACAGCGCGCAGACAGGAGGAGAATGCCGTCGTGTTCACGCTGCGGCTTAAGGACCCGAGCCTGATGGATACGATCCTGCCCCGCGGCTCCATCACGATCGACGGCATCAGCCTGACGGTGGTGCGGGCGGAGGGCGATGAGGTAACGGTATCGATCATTCCCCATACGCTGGCTCAGACCATCCTGCAGTATAAACATGAGGGAGCAACGGTCAACATCGAAACGGACATCATCGGCAAATACGTCGCACATCTCCTCCAGCGGCGCAGTGCGAACGCGGTCCATCCCGCCCGGGGGCTGACGATGGAGATGCTGGTGGAGAACGGCTTCGTCTAAGGCTGTTCATATTTTAGATATGGAGGGATAAGGATGGGAGTAGAGATCAAGTTTGACCCGATCGAAGATGCGATCTACGATCTGATTCTCGGCAAGGTCGTGATCGTCGTTGATGATGAGGATAGAGAGAATGAAGGGGATTTTGTCGCCTTAGCGGAGAAGGCAACGCCGGAGATCATCAACTTCATGGCGAAGGAAGGGCGCGGTCTGATCTGCGCTCCGATCACAGAAGAGCGGGCGCAGGAGCTGAATCTGCCGCCGATGGTCGATAAGAATACCGATTACCACGGCACGGCATTCACGGTGTCGGTGGATCATATCGAGACAACAACCGGCATCTCAGCTTATGAACGTTCGCGTACGGTGCAGGCGCTGATCGATCCGGAGGCGAAACCGCAGGATTTCCGCAGGCCGGGACATATCTTCCCTTTGGTCGCCCGCAAGGGAGGCGTGCTGCGCAGAGCCGGACATACCGAAGCGGCGGTCGATCTGGCGAAGATGTGCGGCGCTTATCCCGCCGGGGTGATCTGTGAGATCATGAAGGAAGACGGCACCATGGCCCGTGTTCCCGACCTGATGGAGATCGCGAAGAAACATGACTTGAAGATCATCTCGATCCAAGATCTCATCCGCTACCGCAACGAGAAGGAGAACCTCGTCAAACGCGAAGTAGAGGTGAGACTGCCCACGGAATACGGTGTCTTCCAGGCGGTGGCCTACACCAATTCCGTCGATGACAAGGAGCATGTCGCCCTCGTGAAGGGCAAGATTGACCCCAATATTCCAACTCTTGTCAGAGTGCATTCCGAATGTTTGACCGGCGATGTCTTCCACTCGCATCGCTGCGATTGCGGCCCCCAGCTGGCAGCTGCATTGAAGCAGATTCAAGAGCACGGCTCCGGTGTCCTGCTGTATATGAGACAAGAGGGGCGGGGCATCGGCCTGATCAATAAGCTCAAGGCTTATAAGCTGCAGGAACAAGGCCTGGATACCGTCGATGCGAATATCAAGCTCGGATTCAAGCCGGATCTTCGGGATTACGGGATTGGCGCGCAGATCTTGAAGGATCTCGGCGTGCGCAAGATGAAGCTGCTCACGAACAATCCGCGCAAGATCAAGGGATTACAGGGCTACGGTCTGGAGGTCGTCGACCGCATCCCGATTCAAATGGAGGCGAACGAGGACAACGCGCTTTATCTTTATACGAAGAAAGAGAAACTTGGACACATGCTTACTATTACAAAGAATCCAAAATAATAAAAAGAATATGCTCACGATGACCATACGAACCATGAATGTAATCTCCTGTTGCTGTATTTCTCAACAGGATCACATATAACGAATCACAAAGACGAAAGAGAGGAATCAGAGAAATGGCGAACATTTATGAAGGACATCTGGTGTCAAAAGGACTAAAATACGGGATAGTGGCAGGCAGATTTAATGAGTTCATCACGACAAGACTGCTCAGCGGCGCAGAGGATGCCTTGCGCCGCCATGGCGTGCAGGATGATGAGATCGATATCGCTTGGACCCCGGGTGCATTTGAAATCCCGCTCGTTGCACAAAAGATGGCCGCAAGCGGCAAGTATGATGCTATAATTACATTGGGTGCCGTGATCCGCGGTGCTACATCTCATTATGATTATGTGTGCAATGAAGTGGCCAAGGGCGTCGCGCAGGCTTCCCAGAAGACGGGCGTACCGGTCATCTTCGGAGTCTTGACGACGGATACGATCGAACAAGCCGTCGAACGTGCAGGCACGAAGGCCGGCAACAAGGGCTGGGAGGCGGCGGTCAGCGCGATTGAGATGGCGAATCTGATGAAACAATTGCCTTAATAGAACGCCTGTTGCTGCCGTTGTCAAGACTTGCAAGATCCGAACTTTGCTTTGAAGAGGGACAGGCATGGAGATGAATTTTAAACTGGACACCTTCGAAGGTCCGCTGGACCTTCTGCTTCATCTGATCGACAGCCAAGAGATCGATATCTATGATATCCCAATCAGCCAGATCACCGATCAATACATGGCTTATATCGAGACGATGCAAGAGCTCGAGTTGGAGCTGGCAAGCGAATTTCTTGTCATGGCTGCCGAACTGCTGTATATCAAAAGCCGCATGCTTCTCCCGAGACCTCCCGTGATCGAGCAAGAAGACGGCAGCATAGAGGAAGTGGACCCGCGGGAAGAACTCGTACAGCGCTTGATTGAATACCGCAAATACAAAGCTGCTGCCGATCAGTTGCGCGAGATGGAAGTCGCGCGCAGCTTGATCTATACGCGGGCGCCGCTGGATCTGTCCGAATATATGCCGCATATCGAGGAGAATCCGGTGCAAGACTTCAACTTGTCCGATCTCTTGATCGCCTTTCAGCGGGCACTTCGGCGATCGCGATCGCGTATGGCGATTGCGAAGATCACCCGCGATGAGATCTCTGTCAAAGACCGCATGGTGCAAGTGACGGACACGATCAGCAAGGCGGGGGGCAGGACGATGTTCTCGAAGCTGATCGGCGAGGATGCCGATCGCACGGATATCGTTGTGACGTTCTTAGCGCTGCTGGAACTGATCAGGCGGAAGTTCGTGTCTTGTTACCAGCATCGTTTGTTCGACGATATCGTCATTCAACTTCGCGAATCAGGGGGAAACGATGAACTACCAGCAGATGAAATCAGTTATTGAAGGCCTGCTGTTCGCAGCCGGGGATGAGGGGCTGGATGCGCGTCAGATTGCTGAGGTGCTGGAACAGAGCCCGGAACTCGTAACGGAGCTCATCCAGAGTTTGAAGAATGACTTGCGCCGTGACGGCCGAGGCATTCAGATTGTTGAGATCGCAGGCACTTATCAGATGACGACGCTGCCGGAACATGCCCCTTTTTTTGAACGACTGGCCTATTCTCCTTCCCATGCGACGCTTTCACAGGCTGCGCTGGAGACCCTGGCGATCGTTGCCTACAAGCAGCCGATAACCAGGATTGAGATCGAGGAGATCCGCGGCGTGAGATCGGACCGGGCGATTCAGACGCTCGTCGCCAAACAGCTCATCCATGAAGTAGCGAGAGCGGAAGTGATCGGCAGACCGATACTATATGGGACGACGAAGCATTTCCTCGACTACTTCGGTTTGAAGAGCCTGGATGATCTGCCTGTGCCGCCTGACTTCGATGCAGCGACGCTGGCGCAGCAGACGAGGGATCTTTTCGATAAGATGGGCGAACGGCAGAGTGAACTGGACGGCCAACTGACGTTTGACGACCTGCGTGAACTCGTTGATGAGCAGACGCTTGCCGACGAGCCGGAATGATATAGATGTAACATTCTCGATGAGTCAGAATGAAATATATGGATTCGCGCATACTATCCCTTGAATGTTGCCATTCGAGGGATTTTTTGTTTTCCTCTGTTGGCTGGAAACTAGCAGAACGGCAGGTGTTCGTCGATGATAGGTTGGATCATCGCAGGGATCATCGGACTTCTAGTCATCCTAATCTTACTGAGTGATCTGGAGGTGGAGATTGCCGTCAAGCGTGCAGAAGAGAAGGATCGCTGGGTGTTGAAGTTCCGCTGGCTTTATGGGTTGATTCGCTATGAGTGGCTTGCTCCCAAGATGAATTTCAGGGGCAAAGAAGGGCTGATCCTGCGGAGCAAAACAGTCAACGAACAGGCCGGCGAGAAAACGCAGGAAAATAAGATAAAGATCGATGAGGCGTTTGTGAAGAAGGAATACCGCAAACTGATGGCATTGATCAAGAACACTTTCGGCATATCCCGCTGGCTGCAGGAGACCTTCAGTCATGTCCGCTGTGTGAACCTTCATTGGCATACACAGATCGGTGCCGGCGATGCCATGGAGACGGCTACGCTCACCGGCCTTGCCTGGACCTTGAAGGGCTCCCTCATCGGCTATCTCTCCAATCATATCAAGCTCAAAACACAACCGCGCCTGTACATCCTTCCCATGTATAACCAGACCAAGTGGCGCACTGAGCTCAACTGCATATTCAAGTTAAGAACAGGATATGCTATGATTGCTGGATTATTGTTGCTGGTGCGCATTTTACGAATTAAGGGAGGCATAAAGACATGGCAGAGCATCCTATCCAAGGCCTCATGAAGACGGCTATGGAGAATATTAAGGAAATGGTCGATGTCAACACAATCGTCGGCGATCCTGTAGAGACCAAGGATGGCAGCGTGATCCTGCCGATCTCAAAGGTGAATTTTGGATTTGCCGCAGGGGGAAGTGAGTTCGTCATCGATGGAGACCGGCCGCAGACCGTTCCAGAAGGCCATCATGCGAATATCTATCATCCATTCGGCGGCGGATCCGGCGGCGGTGTATCAATTACGCCGATCGCGTTCCTCGTCGTATCCGCTTCCGGCGTGAATGTCGTACCGCTGGACAGCCAGACTCACCTGCTCGATCGTGTGATCGACAACGCTCCTCAGTTGGTGGAGAAGCTGCAGAGTATGATGAAGAAAAACAATACGCTCTCCTCATCTGCCGCGAACTCGACGAATTCGGCCGATCCCGCTCCATATATCTAGGTGGTAAGGAAGCAGATTTTTTAGTGAAGCGGACTGGCTGAGGGAGCAGGACGGAATGACTGGCAGAAGAAGCAGGACGAAGGCGGTGGGATGAAGCAGATGGGTGAAGCAGATGGGTGAAGCCGATGGGTGAAGCCGATGGGATGCAGCGGAGGAATGGAGCGAACGGCTGGAGCGGAGGTGTGCGGTGGGATTTAGTACGAAATTTAGGATATAAGCTCCGCGTAGTGCCTATGATTTGAGGTTTTTATCCTAATATTTGGACAATATCGGCTCGATTCGTCTTGCTGCGGCGGATTTTGTACGAATTTTCGTATAAATAGTTCCAACTGCCTCCGAGCTCTAGTTGGTTTTGTCCTAAGAATCTGTTAAAACCGATCGCAACTGATCGAGCTGCAAACATGATTGAGCACCTACGGCCGGGCATACAGCCCGGTTATTTTTTGTCTTGTTCGGCTTGTTCATTTTCTGCACATCTCCTACGCATATGAGAAATGGATGAGCATATACATGTACAAGACTATAGAGGTTGTCGCCTAGGTGCAGGCAGTAAGTTTCAGCACAGAGCACAAGGTGTCTGGAAGATGGGGGAGGGGACGATGAGAAGCACGAGAATGGGACGCACGGAAATGGATAGCACGAGTATCGGAAGCACGAAAATAGGCAGCACAAGGATGGAAAATTCAAGAATGGAAAGCACGAAAAACAAATGCACAAATATGGGAAGCACGAGAATCGGAAGCAAGCGAATAAGCAGCACCCAAAGGAAAAGCTCGGCGGCGGGGAATTCAACGGGGAGCTGTACAAGGATAAGAAACATCATTCTAATCACATGCATCATCCTGTTCGCCGGAGCGATCCTTCCTGCAGCAGCTGTTGCCAATCATACGGCGTTGCCTCCGGAGATCCGTACGGATGCCCGTGCGGCAGCACTGATCGATGTGGGATCAGGAAGGATCCTGTACAGTCACAACGGGGATGAGCGGCTGCTCATCGCCAGCTTGACCAAGATCATGACAGCGGTCGTTGCTTTGGAGAACGGGAATCTGACGGATATCGTCACCGTCAGCCCCAGCGCAGTGGGCAAAGAAGGCTCTTCTATCTATTTGCGGGAAGGACAGCAGATGACTTTGCACAACCTGCTGTACGGGCTTATGCTGCGTTCGGGCAACGATGCTGCCACGGCAATCGCAGAGCATATCGGGGGAACAGAGGAAGGGTTCGTCTACATGATGAACGAAAAGGCGGCTGAACTGGGGCTTGCCAATACCTCCTTTCGAAACCCCCATGGACTGGATATGGAAGACCATTATTCAAGTGCTGTTGATCTGGCGAAACTAACGGCTTATGCCCTTAAGAATCCCGACTTTCGCGAGATTGTATCGACGAAGGTGAAGCGTGTGCCCAATTCCGATCCGGAAGCCCGCTGGGATCATATCTGGTACAACAAGAATAAGATGCTGACTCTGTATGAAGGGGCGAACGGGGTGAAGACAGGTTACACAAAAGCCGCTGGCCGCGGGCTGGTCAGCTCGGCGACGCGGGACGGCAGACAGCTCGCCGCTGTTACGATCAACGATGGCAACGACTGGCTGGATCATGCACGGCTCCTCGATTGGGGGTTCCAATACTATAAGAACATCCGCTTAGTAGAGAAAGGACAGCGAGTAGAGGACACCCCCTATGCTGCGGCTAGATCCTTCGATTATCCGCTGTACGAAGGAGAGATCGATCATATCTCACATGAGATCATCCTGGAACCGGAGAACAGCGTGGACTATCGGCTGGGTGAACGCGGCAGGATGAACTTCTATCTTGACGACACCTTGATCGGCACCGTCCTTTTGATCGAGGATCCAAATGCAGAGGAGACGAACGTCGCTTGGCATTCCGTCGATTCTTCCGAGCGCACTTTCTTGCGGACCCTGCAGATGCTGTTGACGAGGCTGTTTACCTTATAGCGGTTTTTACAACTGGATTTCAGATCACGGAGAGTTTCACTTCTTGGGGTGAGGAGATTTGGTTAATTTTATCTGGTTGTTTTTTATCCTGTGCGGTTTCATCGTTGGGGCGCTGAACGGCCGCATGGAACAAGTAACGGAGGCAGCCTTTGAAGGGGCGAAGACGGGGGTGTCCGTCTGCATCGGTCTGATCAGCGTCCTGGTCTTCTGGCTGGGACTGATGAAGATCGCCGAACAAGCGGGTCTTCTCCAGCGGCTGGGTGCGCTTCTCAGGCCGGTGATCCAGCTTCTCTTTCCTTCTATCCCGAAGGACCATCCCGCCCTTGGTTATATCATCTCGAATATGAGCGCCAATATCCTCGGTCTCGGCAACGCTGCGACGCCGATGGGCATCAAGGCGATGCAGGAACTGCAGAAGCTCAATCGGGACAAACACACCGCCAGTGCCGACATGTGTACACTGCTGGCTCTGAACACGTCCAGTGTGACGATCATCCCAACGACGCTCATCGCCATCCGCATGAATTTTGATTCGGCGAATCCGACAGAGATCGTCGGTACGACGCTGATCGCTACGATGATCGCTACGGCGGCGGCGATTCTTGCGGACCGATGGTACAGAAGCCGCAGCGGGCCGACGCTGTTGAAGGAGTGATTCCATCTTGTACGGGCTGGTCTCTGCGATCTCGATATGGGCGGTCCCGGTGATGATCGCCTTTATACCTCTATATGCCTCTTTTAAGAAAATTCCCGTCTATGAAACCTTCGTCGATGGTGCGAAGGACGGATTTGACACGGCCGTCAAGATCATTCCCCATCTGGTCGGAATGATGACGGCCATCAGTATCTTTCGCGCTTCCGGCGCGATGGATTTCCTCGTTGGCGCGGTTGAGCCCGTGCTTGCATGGTTCGGCGTGCCCGGCGAAGTGCTCCCCCTTGGCATCCTGCGCACGATTACCGGTGCCGGCTCGCTCGCGTATGCGACGGATCTCATCCAGCAGCACGGCCCCGACTCCTTGATCGGACGGATCGCATCGACGATCCAAGGCAGTACGGATACGACCTTGTATGTGATCACCGTCTATTTCGGCGCCGTCGGCATCCGCAATTCCCGCTATGCGGTGAAAGTCGGATTATTCGCGGATCTCGTCGGGTTTATCGCCGCGATTTCCATCTGTATGCTTGTCTTCGGTTCTGCTTAAGGACCTTGGCATCATGCGGTCCGCGGGCGAACTTGTGATTTGCATGCAGGATCGTTATGATTAGACTGAGGTGGAAGAGAAGATGGAAAGATTACAGAAAGTATTGGCTCATGCAGGTGTGGCCTCCCGAAGAAAATGCGAAGAACTCATCCTGCAAGGCAAGGTGGAGGTCAATGATCAGGTTGTGACAACCCTGGGTGTTAAGGTGGATCCCGATGTAGATGTCATCAAAGTGAATGGCCGGCCGATCAGGAAAGAGCAAAAAGTCTACATTGTGCTTCATAAACCAAAGGGTGTGATCACGAGCGTCAAGGATCCCAAAGGGCGGCGCGTCGTGACCGATTATCTGAAGGGCATCAAGGAACGGGTCTATCCCGTGGGCAGGTTGGATTATGATACAGAAGGGCTGCTGCTGCTGACCAATGACGGCGAATTTGCCAATCTGCTGATGCACCCCAGCCATCATGTGCCGCGGACATATCATGCCTACGTGAAGGGGGTTCCCCACGGGGATGTGCTGGACAAGCTGCGCGAGGGCATCATGCTGGAAGACGGCATAACCATGCCCGCTGAGGTGGAATATTACGACGTGGAGCCGGATGGAAGCTCGTCCATCATCAGCATCACGATCTATGAAGGCCGCAACCGACAGGTTCGCCGCATGTTCGAGAAAGTGGGGTATCCCGTTTATCGCTTGAAACGGATTCAGTTTGGAACGCTGTTCCTGCATGGACTCCCGCGGGGCAAATACCGTTTGCTCTCTGCACAAGAAGTCAAAGAACTCCGTGACGCAGCTCACAAGACATACAAAATTCACAATTAACTCGTAGGGAGACCGGAATTTTCCGCTATAATAGGTAAGGGGTGAACGGCCATGGCACGCAATAAATGGGTGCAACTGAGCATACTCGCCGTGATGATCGCAGCAGCGGCCATCACGATTGGCGCGAATCTGTCTCAGTCGCCCGTACCTAAGGTTGGCGAAAAAGCACCCGATTTCAGCCTGTACGGCTTGGATGGTGATCAATACTCGCTTAGTGATTACATAGGCCGTCCAATAATTGTGAATTTTTGGGGAAGTTTCTGTGAACCTTGTGTTAGAGAAATGCCCCTGCTTCAGCGAAAATACGAGCAATATCAAGACACGGGGCTTGTCGTGCTGGGCGTAAATCTGGATGAGAGCACCGTCACCATCCATAACTTCACGAGGGGCATGAACCTGACCTTTCCGATCCTGTTAGACAAGAATATCGTACGCAAACAATATGGCGTATATCAATATCCAACGACCTTCTTCATCGATCACCAAGGTATGATTCGCGAGAAGATTGTCGGTGAGATGAACGAAGGAAAGCTGCCATCCCATGATATCGAACGAGCCATTCAACGCCTGCTCCACGGCTGAAGCCGTGTGCAGGTCTTGTTTGTGTATATATGGGGAGGAACCTGACTTTGCTGATTAACACAAAATGCGAATGCGGCCATCAAAATCCCGTCGGTACTGTGCTCTGTGAGGCCTGCGGATTGCCCGTCAATCGGGAAGAAGCAGAGTCCAGCCAGCCGCTTGAGATGAGATATGAGGGGGCCGCCAGACGATCGCAAAAAGCCAATCCTAATCTATTAGATCGCATATGGAATTTCTTCTCTTCGGTAAAAGTTGCGGTATACTTGATCATCATCACGCTGCTGGCGTCCATCTTGGGCACGCTGTTGCCGCAGGTGAACGTGGTTCCAAGCCATGATCCCGCCGCATACTATGCGGAGGAATACGGTCGCTGGGGAGAAATCTATTATGCGCTGGGCCTTGCCGACACCTTCGGCAGCTGGTGGTACAAGACCTTAATCCTAATGATCGCGGCTTCTCTCATTATATGCAGCCTCGATCGGATCATTCCCTTATATCGAGCGCTTAACAAACAACACCCCCTGAAGCATGAAACCTTCCTCAAGCGGCAGAAGGTTGTCTATATGGGGGAGGTAGATGATCCGGAAACGTGGCTCGAACGGATGCAGGAAGCGCTGCGAGCCCGCCGCTATCGCGTCACACGTGAGGGAACAGCGATGCTGGCGGAGAAGAATCGCTTCAGCCGCTGGGGGCCGTATATCAATCACGTCGGACTCATCATCTTGTTGGCTGCTCTGTTAACACGGGGAATCCCGGGATGGTTTATGGAGCAGGGCATCGCACTCAGGGAAGGGGAGACGGGTCCGATCCCCGGTACGGAATACTACCTCCAGAATCTGAAGTTCACGGAATTGAAGGAAATCGGACCGCACGTCAGCGGGCAAGAGATTCAGTTCGCCTTCGAAACCGAAGCGGTGCTCTACCGCTGCGTTGCGGATTGCCATAATCCCTTGGTTGAACCGAAGCTGGAGGAGATCATGCGGCATACGATCAAGCCCAATGATCCGCTGGTCTATGGGGACTATTCCATCTACCAGATCGACTATGAGTTTCTTCCGCAAGTGACGGTCATGACGCTTAAGGTATCCGCGGGAGATGAGATCCATGGAGAGCTTGTCTTGGATCTCATGGATCCGGCACCTTCTTACCAGCTTGGGGGGCTTGAGATTGAGCTTACCGGCTACTATCCGGAGCTGACCAATATCGACGGGGCGCCGGCGACGAAGTCGCGTCTGCCGCACAATCCGGCGTTCATCTTCGAGATCAGCCGCGGGGACGGCGAGAAGGAAACCTATTTCCTCGTACCCTTCGAGCGCTATCAGACGCGCATAGCCGGATCAGCGGGGGAACCGCTTCATTTCGAAGTGACGGATATGGAAGCCTCTTTATATAGTTCATATCTGTTGGTCCGTGTGGAGAAAGCTCTGCCTTATATTCTGGCAGGCGCCTTTATCTTCTTGTTCGGCGTGGTGATCGGCATCTACTGGCAGCATCGCCGAATCTGGGTGCGCATCGACGATCGTCGTCTCTTGATCGGCGCGCATACGAACAAGAATTGGTACGGTTTGCGTGATGAACTGGCCAAGATCCTGCATAAGACCGGCATTGAAACGGATAACCAATCGCTTGATAACAGTGGGGGGATCAGAACGTGAACATCGAACAGACGGAAGCGCTTATCGGATTAAGCAGCAGGTTCCTGATGGCGGCATTCATCCTTTATAATCTAGCCTTCATCGTATTCGGTATATCCGTCTTGGGCAAGCGATGGAGCAACCGCGAACCCAAGGAGCATGAGCGGCACTGGGGAAATATCGGCCTCGGCATCGCCCTGCTGGGCTTCTTGACGCAGGCGGCCTTTACGGGGCTGCGCTGGGCCGCATCCGGGCATATTCCGGTAGCGAATTTATATGAGTTTCTGACTTTCTTCGGCATGATGATCGTACTCGCCTTTATATTGATCTATCTTATCTATCGCAAACCGTTGACCGGACTCTTTGCCATGCCCTTGGCCGTAGTGATCATCGCCTATGGCGCGGTTTTCCCGAGCGAGGTGAAGCCGCTGATCCCGCAGCTCCAGAGCATATGGCTCTATGTCCATGTCACATTGGCTGCCCTTGGTGAGGCCTTCCTCGCTGTAGGTTTTGCAGCCGGACTCATGTACCTGCTGCGTACGGTGAATTTCCAAGATCCAAGCAAATCAGGGAGACGCAAAATACTGGGTGTTGAGCTGACGCTGTTCACCTTGCTCACGCTGATCTCCTTTATCGTCTTGGTATTCGCCTTCCGGGGGGCAGGCTATCATGCGGAATTCCTGCAGACGACGGTAGAGACGGATTCCCTCGGACAAGAATTCGAAGTTGAAAACGTGGTAGAATATACATTGCCCCCGCTTATCAAACCGCATCATAGTGAAATCATAGAGATGCAGCCGTTTCTTGGGATCCAGCAGCCTTGGTTTGAAGCCCCGGGCTGGATGCAAGGGGTGAACGCCGGGCGCAAATTAAACACGATCGTCTGGTCGCTTCTTGCCGGAACGATCCTGTATGCACTTATCCGTCTGATCATCCGCAGGCCGCTCGGAGTTGCTGTGAGCCCAATCATGAACGGCATCGATGAACATGATCTCGACGAGATCAGCTATCGGGCAATCGCTATCGGGTATCCGATCTTCACTTTGGGCGCTCTCATCTTCGCCAGTATATGGGCTCACCAAGCATGGGGAAGGTTCTGGGCCTTCGATCCGAAGGAGACCTGGGCATTGATCACTTGGTTATTCTATACTGCTTATCTCCATCTTCGTCTGTCCAGAGGCTGGCAGGGTGAGAAGTCCGCCTGGATGTCCGTCATCGGATTTTTGATCATTATGTTCACACTGATCGGTGTCAATCTCGTCATCGCTGGTCTTCATTCTTATGCTGGCGTGTAATTATTGGAGGTGTATGGATGATGAATAATGAGAAGCAATTGCATATCCTAGTCGTCGATGATGAGGAGCGTATTCGCCGTTTACTTCGCATGTATTTGGAGAAGGAAGGGTTCTTGATCTCGGAGGCTAAGGATGGGGAGACAGCGTTGCAGATGGCGCTCGATCAGGATTATGACTGCATCTTGCTGGATCTGATGCTGCCGAACATGGATGGAATTGATGTATGCTCCAAACTTCGGCAAACCAAAAATACGCCGGTGATCATGTTAACGGCGCGCGGCGAAGAATCGAACCGCGTTCAAGGTTTCGAAGTCGGTGCGGACGACTATGTGGTGAAGCCCTTCAGCCCGCGTGAAGTGATCTATCGCGTGAAGGCGGTTCTCAGACGCACTGCAGCGGGAGCGGCTGTCGCCAACGATAACCGCAGCAACAACATCGTATTCCCGCATCTGGTCATCGAACACGATGCCCACCGGGTTACTGCGGGCGGCGTGGAAGTCAATCTTACACCGAAGGAGTATGAACTGCTGCATTACCTTGCATCCTCACCGGACAAAGTATTCTCCCGCGAGCAGTTGCTGAAGGATGTTTGGAATTATGAGTTCTTCGGCGATCTGCGCACCGTGGACACACATATCAAACGGCTCCGCGAAAAATTAACGAAATCCTCACCGGAAGCTGCTGCTATGATCACCACCGTATGGGGAGTTGGTTATAAGCTCGAGGTGCCTAAGGAATGAAGTTCTTCACCAGCATCGTTGGCAAACTGTGGCTTACGATCATCGCGCTGGTGGTCATTGTTCTGTCGATTCTGGGTATGTTTTTGCTGGATTATATTGATCAGAATTTCTCCAATTCCAGCGCGGTGAAGAATCTTTTCTATATAACCGGTGCCATAGGATTCTCGATGACGACGCTGTTCGCTTTGTTTCTGTCCACCCGCATCACGCGTCCTTTGATCCAGCTTAAGGAAGGGGCAGAGATGATCGCGCAGGGGGAATATACGAAGCGGATCGCCTACACGTCCAGTGATGAGCTGGGCGATTTGGCGCGGTCTTTTAACCATATGGCCGATGAGCTGCAGAGATTGATCGATGCGCTCAAGCATGAGAAAGAACTGTTGTCGAGTATACTCAGCAGCATGAGCGATGCCGTGGTATCCTTCGATGCCGACGGCAATCTGATCACAGCCAATCCGCAGGGCCAACGACTGGTGGAGGAATGGAAGGCGATCGAATGGGACGACGAGCTGGGCAAAGAAGCCGCCGACTTAGTCTCGGGCGGCACCGTTCCGAAGCCGATGCTGGCGCTGTTCGAATCCGTTGTCTCCGGAACGCCGGAGCATATCTCCAAGTTGAACGTGCTGAACACCGTCTGGTCCGTCGTGATGACGCCGCTGTATTCGGATAATAAACTTCGAGGTGCGGTGGCCGTGCTCCGCGATGTGACAGAAGAGAACAAACTGGATAAGCTTCGCAATGATTTCGTGGCGAATGTCTCCCATGAATTAAGGACCCCGCTTTCGATGGTGCAAGGATACAGCGAGGCGCTGCTCGACGGCATCGCAGCAACGCCGGAAGAACAGAGAGCGCATGTGCAGGTGATCCATGAGGAATCCCTGCGGATGGGGCGGCTGGTGCAGGATCTGTTAGATCTGGCCAAGATGCAGTCGGGGCATTTTGAACTCTTCTATACGACGGTGAATATCAACGATCTGTTGCAGCGCGTCGAGCGGAAATATCTTCCGATCACGAAGAATCGGGGGATCGAGCTGAGTTTAACGCTTCCAGAAGAGCCGCTGATCATGAGCCGCGGCGATGATGATCGTCTGGAACAAGTGTTGACGAACCTCCTGGACAATGCGATCCGCCATACGCCTGAGGGCAAGCGGATCATGCTGTCGGCGGAAGAAACCATCCTTGATGATCAGCACTGGATTAAGCTAGTTGTCGCCGACGAAGGGCATGGCATCTCGGAGCAGGACCTGCCCTATGTCTTCGAGCGTTTCTACAAGGCGGACAAAGCCCGCACGCGAGACATCAACGGCGGCACCGGGCTGGGCCTGGCGATCGTCAAGTACTTCATCGATGCACACGGCGGACAAGTGGACCTAACAAGCAAAGTTGGCGAGGGAACGACTTTTACGATCTATCTGCCGATGTGAGCCATCTTATACACACAAAGAACACAAAGAGCGTAATCCCAGCCGGATTACGCCTTATTGATATCCGCTCCTTCATAAAATAGTGCAGTGATCCAGCTTATGTGGATCGAAGCAATCTCAGTCCATTCAGAATGACCAGGATCGTGCTGCCCTCATGACCGATAACGCCCATGGGCAGGGCTAAGGACTGCATGAAATTCGATATGATCAATATGAGAATCACGGCGATCGAGAAGACGATATTCTGCTTCACGATCCGATTCATCTTGCGCGACAGACGGATCGCATAGGCTAGCTTCTCGAGATCATTTTTAACGAGCACCACATCTGCCGTCTGCAGAGCGACATCCGTTCCTTCGCCCATGGCGATGCCCACTGTGGCTGCGGCAAGAGCCGGGGCATCATTGATCCCATCGCCGATCATCGCTGCACTTTGGTAGCATTCCTTCAGTTTGTTGATATGTTGAACCTTCTCTTCTGGCAAGCACTCCGCAACGTAGGCATCGACTCCGCTTTCTGCAGCGATTGCTGCAGCGGTCGCTTGCCCGTCGCCGGTGATCATCATCGTGTGAATACCGGCTTTCTTCAATGAGCGGATTGCCTTCACGGTCTGCTCGCGGATCACATCTTTCAGGGCGATCACGCCGGCGATTCCTTGCTCATCCCGAACATAGACGATCGTCTTGCCTTGTTCGGCCAGCTGCAGTCCGATTCCGTTTAAGAATCGTTCCGCATCTTCCCGTCCGACAAACTCCGCTTTACCAACCTTCCACAGCTTGTCATCGATCAGCCCTTGAACGCCATGGCCGGCGATATCCTCCATCATCGCTGCTTTCGGAATCTCTGTTTGCTTGGCTTCTGCGGCTTGAACGATTGCCGCTGCCAGCGGATGATTCGAGTGCCGTTCGATGGCCGCTGTGTAACGGAGGAGATCCGTCTCCGTTACATCCTCTCTAGTGACAATATCCGTTACTTCCGGTTTGCCCTTCGTCAGTGTTCCCGTCTTATCGAATGCGACAGCCCGCAGTTTGCTCAGATTCTCCAGGTGTACCCCGCCTTTGAACAAGATTCCGTTGCGAGCGCCATTCGAGATTGCCGATAATACAGCAGGCATGATCGATGCGACGAGTGCGCAGGGTGAAGCTACAACAAGCAGAACCATCGCGCGATAGAAGGTCTCCTGCCAGCTCCAGCCGAGCAGGTAATGGGGCAGTACCATCATGATGGCGACGAAGATCAGCACGGCTTTGACATAGATCCCCTCGAAGCGCTCTATCCACTGTTGAGACGGGGATTTCTCGCTTTGTGCGGATTGCACCAGCTCGATGATCTTCTGGAACATCGATTCGCGGCTTGGCTTGCTCACCGTAACGGTGACAGCTCCTCTGAGGTTAACGGTGCCCGCCAAGACCTCATCATTGACGGACTTAGCCGCCGGTATGGACTCTCCCGTCAGTGCTGATTCATCCAGTGTTGTCGTTCCTTCGATGATCACCCCGTCGGCAGGGACACGTTCGCCTGGTTTGACAAGAATCTGATCGCCCGGGGACAGCCAGGTGACCGGCACGACCTCTTCGACACCGTTCTGGACGCGAGTGGCTGTCTCCGGCTGCAGCTCGATCAGCGCAGAGATTTCCTTGTGGGTTTTGTTCATCGTGTAGGTCTCCAAGGCACCGCTCAACGCGAAGATGAAGATCAGGATCGCGCCTTCCGACCAATATCCGATAATCGCTGATCCGATGGCTGCCAGCAGCATCAGCATCTCCACATTCAATTTTCTGTTCTCAATGGTGTCTTGTATGCCTTCCTTTGCTTTGGCATAACCGCCGATGATATACGCGGATAGATACAAGATGATTGATGCCAATTCCAATTGTTGATGATCCAAATACCAAGCAACAGCGATCAAGAGACCGCTGGTTAAGGCCGCGATCAGTTCGAGGTGCTGCATTATTCTCTTAAGCCAAGACGGCTTGTTGAAGTCGAATAAACGTTGAAAGGATCTGGTTTGTGCATTCACTTTGCTCGCCTCCTTGTGGACATTCTAGCACAAATATTTGTGATAATCAATAATTAATATAATATAATAATTATTATAGATAATGAGATTCATTATCAGCGGAATGAGGATGAATATCATTTGTGACAGGGCCGGAGGCGGAGGTTGATTTTATAACGGGGTTTTATTGTTTTTCCGTGTATCCGGAGCAGCTTGGTGACGGGACAAATAATCAAACAGCTTGAATTTGGAAAATCTTTTATGTATAGTTTAGAGAGAAGCATACGAATGGAATTCCGTCATGTTTGCTGTGGACGTGAAGTGATAAGCAAATCATATATTAGATCACATTTTGATTAGATTATATTTTGTCGGTTATGAAGCACATGCCGCTTTGATACTGCATTTGCAGTATTGAGGCGGCTTATTTTTTTATGAAAGGAAGGAGAACAGCATGTTCAACCAAGCATTTGAGGAATGGATGCAGAAGCAGATCAATGAGGAGACCAATCATCGAAGACGTGAACTTCTGGAGAAGGGATTGAGTCATGGAACGATGGAGTTGCTGCGGAAGATCTGGTATCCCACGGTGGGCAATTTTGATCATCTGTATCCAAAATGGGAAGTAAGGGATTTGCAACTTGGTGTTCGGTATCATGATTTGGCGCTGTTGCTGGCTGATGTTAAGGTGGATATAGAGATTCAAGATTATCGCAGCCACGCTCGGGATTTGGATACTCGCAGGTTCAAAGATCTCTGTCGCAGGCAGAGCTTACTGACTCTGGATGACTGGATCTATCTGCCGATTGCTTATCTATCCATACAAGAGGAACCGGAATTCTGTAAGCAGCTGATCCTATCTATTCTTGGGAAGTTCATATCCACTGATGTAGATGCCGGTTTGGACTGGCTGGAAGCAGAAACTGTTCGCTTTGCACGCAGATTGCTGCAACCCTTCACACCGGCAGAACTTGCCAAACACCTGCGTGTATCGGATCGTTATGCACGACAGATCCTGCACCGTCTGGTGGATAAACAACATCTAGTAGTCGTCGGAGGAAACATTCGATTTCGGACTTATCAGTTGAATGTTGGGAATGCCTTGAGATTTGATGTGATGCGGGAAAATACTCGTATGAGAATCAATGCCCGCTAACGTGAGGAACAATGCCTGCAAACGGATGAGCTAGAACATCTGCTAACGGAACCATGATGCGCTATTTGTTCGAAAAGATGGGGGAAGTGGATGTTAACGGAACTGTGATCCGTTATTGGGCAGAAATTCGGTCGAAGTCGTGTTGGACAGCAGCAATAAGGAACTCCAGTTCCGTTAGCTTCGGGAAAAGGCGTAAAAAAAGGAAATAACGCATCCCAGTTCCGTTAGCGTTAGAATGAGCGTCAGTGCATGCATCAATGAGTGCATCACCGCATGCATCAACGTGATCATCAGTGCATGCCTCGTTGCTGCATTGTGCATGCGTAATGCGTGCAACAATTCGAGCATCACCGCATGCATCAATGCGCGCTGAACCGTTCGTTGCAATGCAGTTGAACGGAAGCTGCCCATAAACGGAACAGAGATGCGTTATTTGCAGAACAATACCGAACAATCTTCTTACAACGGTCTTTTACAAGGGTTTTACAAGGATTTTGCAAGGGTTTTACAAGGATTTTGCAAGGGTTTTGCAGCAAGAATCTTCTTCCTACAATCCTCTTACACCACGGCTTTTACAATCTTACAACGTGATCTCTTTGACTTGAGCGATATCCGGCAGCTGATTCAGCTGTTGCATGGTTTCCGGCGGTACGGGCTTGTCCACTGTGAGCACCATGATCGCCGGGCCGCCGACAACTTTACGGCCGACCTGCATCGTTGCGATGTTCGTACCGCTGTCGCCGAGCACGGAGCCAAGGCGGCCGACAATCCCCGGTTTGTCGTTATGCGATACGAGGATGATGTTACCTTCCGGTGCTACGTCGACAGGGTACTGGTCGATCTTTACGATCCGCGGGCCGTAGCCGTTGAGCAAAGTGCCGGCGATGGAACGCTCTTGGCCGTTGGAACGCAGGGTAACGGTGATCAGATTGGTGAAGCCCTTGGATGCCGTCGACTTCTCCCGAATGATATTCACATCGCGGATCTTCGCCATATGCATCGCATTGATGATATTCACATCGCTTCCCAGATGGTGACTGAGCACACCTTTGACGATGTAGCGGGTGAGCGGAGATGTGTCCACTTCCGTCAATTCGCCGGAGAAGCTTACGACGATCTCCTGAGCTGCGCTGTCTGCCATCTGTGCAAGGAAATGCCCCATCCTCTCGCCGAGCAGGAAGTAAGGCTGCAGTTTGGCCATGACGTTGGCCGGAACCGGCGGCATGTTCACCGCATTCTTAAACGGCTCATCGCGCAGGATATGAAGCACTTCCTCGGCGACGTCGGTCGCAACGTTCTCCTGAGCTTCAATCGTTGAAGCACCCAGATGGGGCGTTACGATGATCTTCGGATGGTTCAGGAAAGGATGATCCGGCCGCGGCGGTTCTTCCACGAACACATCAAAGGCTGCACCGGCCACGATTCCCGCATCGATGGCTTCCAGCAGAGCTTCCTCATCGATGATCCCGCCGCGTGCGCAGTTGATGATCCGTACGCCTTTCTTCATCTTCGCAAATTGCGGTTTTGAGATGAGATTGCGCGTCTCATTGGTCAGCGGCGTGTGTACGGTGATAAAATCCGCTTGTTCACAGATCTTATCGATGGTTGCAAGGGTGACGCCTAATTTCTCCGCACGATCTTCCGTCAGGAAAGGATCATAGCCGAGGATCTCCATGCCGAAAGCTTTCGCGCGCTTGGCTACCTCGCTGCCGATCCGTCCCATGCCGATGATCCCCAGCACTTTCGAACGAAGTTCCACTCCGACGAAGGATTTGCGATCCCACTCACCGGTGATGGTCTTCTTGTATGCCTGCGGGATATGACGCGCCAGCGCCATCATCATCCCCATGGTCAGCTCGCAAGTGGCGATGGTATTGCCGTCTGGAGCATTGATGACGATAATGCCTTTCTGCGTAGCAGCTTCAAGGTCGATATTATCGACACCTACGCCGGCACGACCGATCACCTTCAGTTTATGAGCGGCTTCGATGATGCGCGGCGTCACTTTAGTCTGGCTGCGGACGAGCAATGCGTCATAGTCACCGATGATCTCGGCCAGTTCATCTTCCGACAGCCCGGTCTTCTTGTCCAAGATAACGTCTTCGGCATCCATCAGTTTCTGAAGACCTTGATCGCTGATCGGATCGGACACAAGTACTTTGAACATGGTTTACTCCTCCTATACATTGTGTTCTATATCTATTTAATAATGAAAAAACCCTCATGCCTTGGACGGACGGAGTCCGTCGCAAGGGACGAGAGTTTGCTTCGTGGTACCACCCTTGTTCATCAACCGCTCGCGCGGCTGACCTCAATTGGTCTAAGCGACCAAACAGATAACGGTTGTCACCGGCTGCACCTACTGGGCGATCCGTTCAATGCAGCGACTCCGGAATGCTTAGAACCTATCATGAACACCGCCGATTCGCACCAACCATCGGTTCTCTGAGGGTTGCCCATGATCGTCGTTTCCTTCATAGTCGTTCGACAGAAGTTTTGCGATTTTCAATTAATTTATCACGAGGTTATGCCTGTGTCAATAGCCTATTCCATCGCACTGAAGCAAGGTGAGAAAAGCCGCAGAATCCTCTCGGATATCGCAGCAGAGAACACGGGGATACGCTGCACAGCTCACTTGGTATCACTGCTGATATCGCATGGAATCAACGGATGGATCACTGGATATCCCTGCCGATATCGGTTAGGCTCACCACTCTCGCAATAACGGGATTGCATACAGTGTTATTGGGATTCTGCGTAACGTTTCTTGCACTCTTCATAGAGATTCTTAGCGAATTCAGCGTCTTTGAAGCCTGTAACTTCAACCTTCTTGTTCTCCAAGTCCTTATAGCGGAGGAAGAAGTTCTCGATCTCCTTCAGGGTATGCGGAGCAACATCCTCCAGGCTCTTCACATGGTCCCAACGTGGGTCTGTCGTCGGTACACCGATCAGTTTCTCATCGTGTTCGCCGTTATCGACCATGAGCATGACACCGATGATGCGAGTGTTGATCACGCAGCCGGGGAAGGTAGGATTCGTCACAAGCACCAGCACATCCAGCGGGTCGCCGTCGAGTGCCAGGGTTTCTCTGATATACCCGTATTCTGCAGGATATCTCATCGATCCGTACAGGACGCGGTCAAGGACGAATTGACCTTTCTCCGGGTCAAACTCGTATTTGTTCTGACTGCCTTGGGGAATCTCGATAAATGCATCTACGACTAGATTAGACATACCTTGCATCCTCCTAATATTCATAGTAAACCAATCGGTTTGCATGCTATATGCTAATAACCAATCTTATTGTAATGAAATCACTTATGAATTGCAATAATTTAGTAACAAATATAGGGAATAAAAAGGCATGCGTACGCACGCCTTTCTGCCAATGCACGACTTTCTGATCGCATAACGGTCAATTCCAGATGATGTTGCCGCTGTTCATTTCTGACGGTTCCATCACGCACATTCATGGTGATACAAACACGACACATTCGCGTATCATTCCATGTTCTTGTGTATCATTGTGTCATCGCGTATCATCACATATCATTGCGGTTCATTGTAGAAGGGAAGCTGCGGCATAATCTCATCTCGAAAATAGGCATCCTTGTACGTAAAATAATCATCGGAGCGAACCGCATTGGTATCATTGAGAAGCTTGACGGCTTCCGTCACGTTATGCCAGCCAAGGGTCTCGGCATTGCCCGAATCGATCATCGCTTCCAGCACGGCGGTCAGATCCTGCGGTGTATAGTTGGCGAAGATCCGATGTTCCAACATCGCTTGTGCGACGATGCTGTTCTGAATGTTAAAGGGCAGCTCGGACCAAGCGGCGAGTTCCATCTCGATATCATGCAGCCTGTCTGCGCCTTGAAGTTCCTCTTCAGTAATGGATTGATGCCATTTGACGATGGCCTCATAGAACTGAGCTTGCGCAGTTAATGCATAGCCGACGGCATCAGCGATGAACGGATCATCCAGGAACTCTTGGACGGCATGGCGCACCGGTCCGCTGTAGTTGCTTAGCCGCGCGTCCGCCTCCTGGAACAGCCGCAGGCTGCGCAGATAATTGGTCTGTGCATGCTGGAGAAGCGGCGACTTCTCCGGAATTGTCATCGTTTCGATCGAGTGATAGACCTCTGCTGCGGTGCTGCTCATCTTCTTAATGGCTGCTCGTGCATCGGTTTCCTGACCCGTATGTATATCCATCATCGTCTTCGTCCATGAGGTTTGAAATGTGCGGAATGGATAATATACGTTATAATAGAAAGAAACGAGATGCTGCTGGTGATACGCCGTTTGCTCATCATCAAATGCCGACGTGTGCAATTGATATTTAAGCAGCGGCTCATATTTCTGCTCTGCTTGGGTCTTGCCGACATGCACTCCATAGAAGAAGGCGACGATCATGCAGAAGACCAGGAACACAACTAATAATGCGATTAAATAGTCCGTAATCGTCAACCGTTTCCCCATGTGTTTCCTCCTTAATATTCATGTTCAGTATTAGGGATTGCCGAGGAGAATGAAAGGAAATGCCGCATTCTCTCTATAATATGTTTATCGGCAGGGGGAGCGGATTTCAACAGTCTTATGTCGTAACTTGTCAAATATTCATATCTATGTAATATCAGATAATGGACAGCGTTTATCTACATGTGTCTTTAACATCTGATAGTAGACGGTTTTTATCTACCATAACAGATCCGAATTGATCGATAATCGGGGGAACGCCAATATGATGAGAAAGGAACACAATGATATCGAACTTGTCCAGCAGTTGCAGGAGGAGACAGCGGTGGATGTGAACGCGCTGCCGCCGCGCATCATCAAACATGCCAGCAAGCGATCGAAGATGGCGCGTTATTACTCGATCGCCCTGCTGTGGTTGTTCATCCTGCTGACAGCAGCACTTATCATGTGGGGTTATCGCATGCATTAATAACCCCACATCATGCCCTTCCTCTATCACACACCCGTTTCTTCTACTGCTGCTTCTTCCGTTTCGATCTGAATCTCGAACGGATCGACGAATCCATAGCCTTCCTCGGTTAACCTTGTCAACAATTCATCCAAAGCCTCCACCGTCCAAGGCAGTTCATGCATGAGGATGTTGCTGCCCGGGCGAAGCTGATCCAGCACGTTCTGCACGACGGATTCAGGCGTTTGGTGATTGCGGTCCCAATCCAGCGAACCATTCGACCATGTCATGAACAACATGCCCTGTTCCTTCACATACGCCCGCAGGAATTCGTTGGAACTGCCGTGGGGCGGACGGAAGAAGAGGGGCTTAACGCCGATCGTCTCCTCTACGATCTTCTGTACATCATCCACTTGCTGGCGGATGACTTCATCGGTTTGTTTCCTAAGGGCTATGTGATCCCAAGAGTGATTCCCTATTGCATGGCCCGCATCATGGATCATCTGCAGCAATTCCGGGTTACTCTGCACCCGGAAGCCGTTCACGAAGAAGATGGCCTTAGCCTCGTGTTTCTCAAGGGTTTCCAGCATCGACTGGATCATCTCGAGATCCTTCGGCCCATCATCGAAGGTAAGCAGGACCACGCGGTCATCGGTTTCTTCATCGAGCGGTTTGATATCATAGATCTTATTCATATAGTACCGCTTGACAGGTTCCTCCTGAGCGGATTTTTCAACCGGCTGTTCCCCCGTTTCCGATTCTTCAGCACCTTCCATGTCAGCGTCCTCATCGGCAGGCTGATCTGCAGGTGTTTCTACTGTGGTTTCTTGATTGCCCGCGCTGGACTCTTCATGAAGTACATCATGAACATTCTCCGTTCCCCGAACGCAACCTGCTGACAATGCTGCGATTAATGCGATTAAGAAAATGGCTAATATGACTTTGCGCATGCTGCAGACTCCTTTTCGTCATTTTTCGTTCATTTTCGTCTATTGTAACACAGTTTGTACTGCCTTGGCTCCTGCCGCTAAGTTATGGTTTTGGTTTCCTGTATTTATCATGCATGTGAACTTTCACGCCAGAGAAAAATATACGATGTACAACCATATGAAGGGATGATGATCATGCGTGGCAGTTTTCTTATGGGAGCTCTGGTTGGGGCTGCGGCGGCAACCTTTCTCATATCGCGCAAAGATAACGTGAACATGGCGCGCATGGGTACGATGGTGACAAGTGCCATTGGTGATGGCTTTAAATTAATCACCAGCACCAGCCAGTCGCAGCCGGCAACATCGGCTTCAGCGAACGGATCGGCGAACAAGCAGAACCCATCCGGCCAATCCAAAGCCAAGGACAAGCAAGCATCGATGGCGCAGCTGGAGCAGATGATCGCAAGCGATGCAGAAGTAAAGAAAGAAGTGGACAAGATCTTATCGAAGAATACGCACTAGAATCAGCACTAGAATCAGGTTTTCTTCATACGAATAAGGTTATCCGCGTCAGCGTTTGCTTGCAGCGGATAACCTTATTTATTTTGGAGCTAATAAAACGTGCATTTGTTGACGTAAAATGATAACATATGATAAAGATTATGATACAAGCCGTGCATAATATCACGATTTGTTCACCTGCGGCTCATCGGTATCATATTTTATTATTATTCAGAGGGCATGAAGGAGGATCCTGTCATGAAAATGGAACGATTGAGTCACGATAAGATACGGATTTTCCTTACTTTCGACGACCTGAGCGAACGCGGTATTCAGAAGGAAGACATGTGGCAAGAGATCCCGAAAGTTCACGAACTCTTCAAAGAAATGATGGAACAAGCATATAACGAACTAGGCTTCGATGTAACGGGCCCTCTGGCGGTAGAGGTGTTCGCCTTGCCTGCACAGGGTATGGTCGTGATCGTGACGAAAGGAACCTCTTCGATGTTCGACGATGAAGAGGATGACATATACGAACTCGAGGTAACCTTAGAACAAAGCGACCTGATCTCCTATGCGTTCTCGGACTTTGAACACGTAATTCAAGCAGCCAAAGCCGTTCGCCGATTCGTCGATGGAGGAGTACTCTATCATTACCAGTCTCGATATGTGCTCGTGATCGATCCCGAATCTATCGATGACGGCGATCTGCAGCTGATTATCGCGCTCTTGTCGGAGTATGGTGAGGCAACCTCCGTGACCGAAGCGGTGCTCGGCGAATACGGGAAGATCGTTATAGAAGATCAGGCCGTGGAGGTTTTATGCCGTCATTTCTAATCGACCTGTGTGTGTGGACATCCCCGCATGATCCCGGCTGCAAGGGGATGTCCATGCTGTGCGTCCTTTGTTAGGAGGAGCGGCTGTGTGGGTCTCATTGATCGTAGCTGCCGTAACCCCGGGATTTTCGTTGTTGACTTATTTTTATCTCAAGGATCGATACGATGCTGAACCCGTTCGCAATGTGGCGCGTTTCTTTGTGATCGGGTTATTGTTGGTTTTCCCTACGATGTTTATCCAGCGCGGATTGGTTCTGTGGCTTGGAGAGTCTCCCTTTGTTTTTTCCTTTGTGATCTCAGGCGGCGTCGAGGAGTTTGTCAAATGGTTCATTATCTTCTTCATAGCCTTCAATCAGACATTTTTCAATGAACCATACGACGGCGTGGTGTACACTGTGGCCGTGTCCTTGGGATTCGCCACTTTGGAGAATGTGCTGTATGCCATCGTGCTTCAGACTGATCCGATGAGCTTGCTCGTGCGTGCGCTGCTCCCAGTATCCGGACATGCGCTTTTCGGAGTGATCATGGGTTTCTGCTTTGGCAAAGCCAAGTTTTCGGACAAGCCCGGATATCTTCGCAAATCCCTTCTTTGGCCGATCGTTGCACACGGCATCTTCGATTTTATCCAAATGGCTTTTCCATCCTCTTGGACATGGACAATCGTACCCTTCGTCGCTCTTCTGTGGATCTGCAGTATGATCCTCGTTCGCAAGTCACTCGAAAAGTCGCCGTTTCGCTATGTCTTCCGTGATGATATGATTAACATCACGGGGAATGGTCAATAATGTTAGGCATCATCAGCAAGAAGGAGGGTGGATGGTGAAAAGCGAGAGAGTAAAGGTCATCATCCATTGCAAGCGGTGCGGAGAGAAATTCACGCTTCGCGGCCGCAGAGTACAAGACAAGATCGAAACAGGCTTTAAGCAATGCATCTGCAGCAATGATCAGGATTTCGAAATGATAACCGTAGATATATAATGCATAATGCCCCTTTCCTCTACGAACAATAGGGAAGACAATGTTCGTTTGAGGAAAGGGGCTTATGTATGTACAGACGGCTTAGTATGGTGTTGTTTCCGATTCTACTGATCGCACTTGTCGGCGTCGGTGTGTGGGGTTACCGGGAAAATCAGCAGAAGAATGCGATTCTGATCAAAGCGGAAAACCAATACCAGCGTGCTTTTAATAATCTTGCCTTTCAGATGGAGGAATTAAATAAACAGTTGGGCAACGCTCTTGCCGTCGGCGCCAATTCATCCTTGTTCCACCGCAAATGCTTGGTGAATGTCTGGCGAATCACAAGCGAAGCGCAAAGCGAGATCAATCAACTGCCGCTGAGCTTGCTGCCTTTCAGCAAGACGGAGGAGTTCCTGGCGAAGATCAGCAGATTCTCCTATCACACGGCAGTGCGCGATCTTACCAAGGAACCGCTCAGCGAGCAAGAGGTGCAAGTTTTGCAAACCCTATACGAGCAATCCAAAGAGCTCTCCTCAGAACTTCGCAGGATGCAATCGCAAGCCCTCGCTCAGAACATCCGCTGGATGGACGTGGAAGTGGAGTTGGCCTCGCAGAATATGCCGGGGGATCATTCGATCATCGACGGCTTCCGCACCGTCGACAAGAAGGTGACGGAATATTCTGATGTCGACTTCGGCCCTTCGGGAATGAACATTTTCCAAGCGCGAGGCGCCCGCAAGATGGACGGCCCGCCGATTGATCAGAATAAGGCGCGTGAGATCGCCTTTGCCTTCCTGCAATTGCCGGAGGATCTCAAGGTTCAGGTGGTTGAGAACGGCAAGGGGACAGAGTTTGAATCCTACAGCGTCACCGTCGTCGATGAACAGGAAGACGGCGCGCGGCTGAATATCGATATTGCGAAGCGCGGCGGGAAAGTGTTGTATTTTATGAATCACCGCGATGTGCAGGAAAGCCAGCTGTCCGTGGAAGAAGCGACGAGACAAGCGCAGCGGTTCCTTGAAGAACATGATTATGGGAATCTGCAGGCGGTCAGCTACGATACGTATAATAACACCGCGGCGATTACCTTTGCCGAAGTGATTCAAGATGTGATCATCTATCCGAGGAAATTAGTCGTACAAGTCGCTCTGGATAACGGCGAGATCACGGGGCTTTCGGCTACAGATTATGTATTGACCGGTGAAGACAGGAACATCACTCCGCCGGCAATGTCGATGGAAGAAGCGCGCACGATCTTGAACCGCAATTTCGAGGTTCTCGCTCACAACCTGGCGCTGATCGAGAACGATCTGAATGAAGAAGTGATCTGCCATGAGTTTACAGGCAAGATCAACGGCGGCATCTACCGGATCTATATCAATGGGATGACGGGGATGGAAGAAAAAATCGAACATATCCAGGCAGCGGACCAAGCGGCGCAAGGGGTTTAATGTCCGGGCTCCCGATCACCCTCTTTACCTGTGAATTCGTTTTGGTATACACTTAAACAACAGGAGTGTATGCATAAGGAGTGATCGGGAGTTTGTTGCCTGCTATCGGACAGATGATTACACTGCAAGTGATCTCGGCGGATGAACGCGAAGCCAGCCTGACCTTCAAATCGCGTCTGGCTGATGAAGATGAACAGTCGTTATGGATTGAGGCTCCCTTTGATAATCAAGGACAGCTCAAACAACTTTATAAAGGCAACGCCCTTTCCATTTCATATGTTACATCCGGTGTGAAGTTTTACTTCAGCACGCATGTAACCGCCGAGCGCAAGGAGAATGGAATCATCTTATTCGCCATTGAGAAGCCCGCACAGGATGACATCACCAAGGTGCAGCGGCGTGCTTTCCTCCGCGTCAAAGCTCAGCTTGAAGTCGCTGCCACCCTGGCGGGCAACCGAAGATTGCTTGCGGTAACGGAGGATATCAGCGGAGGCGGCCTGTCAATGATCGCGGACCGCGACATCGGGCTGCGTGCGGGGGACCCCTTGGAATGCTGGGTATTGCTTCCTTTCCGCAATGGTAAGATTGAACATATCCCGCTTAAAGGAACGGTCGTGCGTTCAGAGAACAGGGATCAGGGGCCGTTTATCACCATTAAGTATACTCAGATCTCCGAGGCAGACCGCCAGAAGATCGTCCAGTATTGCTTTGACCGCCAGCTTGAACTGCGGAAAACTTGATGGCTGATCTTAACTCAATGACCGACTGAAAGAATATACGGATGAAGCGGTGGGGGGCCGAAGGATGGAAGCTCAAGATCGAACCGTTAGATCTGTATCGCGTTCCGAGTACCGAACGGCTGTGATCCGGCTGTTGGATCGGACGGAGCGCTGGCTCATGAAGCTGATCTGCCTGCTGGCCATTCTGCTGCTCATCCTGCAGTTCTTGCTGCGAATGGAGCCGATCCGCTATTGGTTATCAGAGACTGACAGGCTTGAGGGATACGCCCCCACCCGCTTACATAACAGCTTGAACGCCCCGCCGGAAACGTGAACGAAAGCGCCGATCCTTTGCATGACGGTAACAGGTGTGTTATAATTCATCATGCAAGCAGGCAAGCCCTGCATTTTTTGTACATAAGATGGCGCTGCAACATTAAAGTGCTAAAGTACATAGCAGAATTACCGGCATGTGGGAGGCACTCTAGTTGGGTTATACGGCGAAGATCAACGTAGCAATCGATGGACCAGCAGGGGCCGGCAAGAGCACCGTTGCTCGGCAAGTCGCTGCACAGCTTGGATATCTCTATATCGATACGGGGGCTATGTACCGAGCCGTGGCTTTGGCGGTGATGCGGCGCAAGCTGCCGCTCAGCGATGAGGAAGCTGTCGCTCGCTTGGCGGAAGGGCTGCAGATCGAACTGCGGCCAGGCAGTGAAGGCCAGCAGGTGCTGCTGGACGGCGAAGATGTGAGCCGCGCGATTCGTACCCCGGAGGTTACGAAGCGGGTGCCGCAAGTGGCGGCCATCGAAGCGGTTCGCCGCGTGCTTGTAAACCTGCAGCAGAAGATGGCTGCCGGCAAGGGCGTTGTGATGGACGGCCGGGACATCGGCACCCATGTCATCCCGAATGCCGAGGTGAAGATCTTCCTCACAGCAAGTGTGGAAGAACGAGCCAGGAGACGCTATGAAGAATTGAAGCGTACCAACGCACATCTGACCTATGAACAGCTGTTGCACGACATCGCGGAACGCGACCGTCAGGATCGCGAACGCTTAACTGCGCCCCTGGTACAAGCACCGGATGCCGTGCTTCTGGATAGTACGGGACTGACCATCGCTCAGGTTGTAGAGCGAATCGTACAGATCTGTCGACGGGTATTGGATGAAGGGGAATCATATGGATAAGCCTAATTTGTTCTATCGGATCAGCAGAATGATCGTCCGTTTCATATACTGGATATTGTTCCGAATCGAAGTGATCGGTGCCGAACATATACCGAAGTCCGGCGGAGTGATGATCTGTTCGAATCATAAGAGTTATTGGGATCCGACGACATTAGGGGTGGGGATCGAGAGACCGATCCGCTTCATGGCGAAGTCCGAGCTTTTTAAGGTTCCTGTGCTCAATTGGATCATTCGCGCTTTGGGCGCTTTCCCGGTAAAACGCGGCCGTGTGAGCAAAGATGCGGTGCGGCAGTCGATCCGTACGATGCAGAGCGGGAAATTGATCGGCATCTTCCCGGAGGGGACGAGGAACAAGGATGAGCTGGGCTTGGCGAAGCGAGGAGCGGCGATGATGGCGATCCGCGCCGATGCCGTGGTCATACCCGCAGCGATCATCGGTGACTACCGCTGGTTTCGGAAGATGAAAGTAGTCTACGGCGAGCCGATCCGTGCCTCGGAGTACGGAATCGAGCGGGAAGCGGAGCTGACCGAGGAGATCATGTCCCGCATCAGACAGTTAATTACTGAACATCAGTAATCTGGGAGTTCCGTATGGATTGCTATTATTCGAATCATACTAACGAAACGCACGATGTTCATCATTATGCTGGTAAACGATTCGTAACACACACGAATTGTTTTCATACAATATAGATTGTTTGGATAGTAAGTGAGGAGGCTACGTCATGTCAAACGAAATCAAAGATCAGATCATGCAACAGCAAGTGGAAGAGGTACAGGAGCAACCAGCTGCTGATGTTCAGCAAGAAGTGGATCAAGCTCAGCTGGATCCGGGCATTACAGTTAAAACCGGCGATATCGTCGAAGGGAAAGTAGTCAAAATCGAAGACACCCAAGTCTTCGTTGATATTGGCTATAAATATGACGGCATTATCCCGATCCGTGAATTATCCGCCCTTCATATCGACAATGCCGCTGACGCCGTTGAATTGGAGCAAACAGTTCAAGTTAAGGTGATCAGCATCAACGACGATAAGGAGCAGATGATCCTGTCCAAGCGGGCAGTGGACAGCGAGCGTGCTTGGGAAGATCTGCAGGCGAAGTTCGACAGCCAAGAGATCTTCGAAGTCACCGTTGCTGATGTCGTCAAAGGCGGTCTGGTTGTAGACCTCGGCGTGCGAGCTTTCGTGCCGGCTTCGATGGTGGAGCGCCACTATGTAGAGGACTTCTCCGATTATAAGGGCAAGACGCTCCGCGTTCGCATCAAGGAGTTTGACCGCGAGGCGGGCAAGGTCATCCTGTCGCAAAGAGACGTGCTCGAAGAGGAATACGAGCAGCATAAGAAGCAGGTACTGGCTTCCTTAAAGGAAGGCGAGATCATCGAGGGTACCGTACAACGCCTCACGAACTTCGGCGCTTTCGTCGATGTTGGCGGCATAGACGGACTTGTTCATATCTCTGAGATGGACCATAAGCACGTTGAGCATCCTTCTGAGGTTGTCAGCGAAGGAGACCAAGTCAAAGTCAAAGTGCTGAAGGTAGATCCGGAGACGCAGAAGATCAGCTTGAGCATCAAGGCAACGAAGCCGGGCCCTTGGGAATTGGCAGGCGAGCAATTCAAGATCGGTGATATCGTCACTGGTACGGTGCGCAGACTTGTCAGCTTTGGTGCATTTGTTGAAGTTGCGCCGGCTGTAGAAGGTCTCGTGCATATCTCGCAGATTGCCCATCGCCATATCGGCACGCCGCATGAAGTGCTGGAGGAAGGGCAAGAGGTGAAAGTGAAGATCCTGGATATGAACATCGCGGAGAAGCGCATCAGCCTGAGCATCAAGGAAACCGAAGAAGCGCCTGCTTCTGCCAAACAGGATCGCGGTTCCCGCTATGCGAAGGAGCTCAACAACGAGCACGTATCGCTGAACAATCAAGGACTGACTCTGACGCTAGGCGAGCGTTTCGGAGACCAACTGAAGAAGCTGAAATAATCCTCACATATCGAAGAGATGGTGTCTTGCCATCTCTTCTTTTGTTGACTGCGCCGGCTTGCATACGAACATTACCGTCCTCTCATACTATGTTAGATCATGTATAAACAACAGGTGAAAAGGCAATGAATGACGGATATTGGTCTTATATCTTGTTGGTCGTTATGACCGTCTTGCTTAGCAGCGGCTGGCGCAGCAGTGTGGTCAAGGGGATCACTTCCCTGGAGGTATTATCCTTCATCGCTGTCTGGTACATCGGCTTGTTTTCAGCAATTCCCTTAGGCAGCACGGTCAGCGTACAGGGAATCTATCTTGCGCTTTTGCTTACCCTTGTTCGTTTTATGCTTAAGGAGCCGATTGCTACTGTCAGCTATTTTATCATCACAGGCTGCCTTTTGGGTTTGATCGTTTTTTTCGTTCAGGAAATGTATAGACTGGATCCCATACTCATCGTCTTCCAGAAGGAAATCGATGCTGCACTGATCATCGGCGTCTTAGCGTGGCTGGTCACACGCCAAGCCTTGCCGCAGGCCGCTGTGCTGAGCTTGGCTTATATCATCCAGGATGTGTTGCCGCTTCTCAGCAAGCCTTCGGATCAGATGCTGTATCTAGGAGATGCAGTGCTGCAGGATGGATGGTGGATTTCTTATGTATGTGCAAGAGTCTTGACGTTGACCGGTGAATCCATCGTCTGGATGCTGCAGTTCGTTCAGCGAAGGCTGCCGCGGCGGCTCAAAGGGATTCGAAAATGACCAACTAAAACGAAGATAGAAGTCTTAAGAATTTATCATCGTGCAATAGCCAATGACGGTTATTTTTGCTATGATGAGTAACGGAGCATTGGAGGTGTATACATCATGGCAAGACCGGTTGTCGCAATCGTCGGCCGCCCGAACGTGGGCAAGTCGACGCTCTTCAATCGCATTATCGGTGAACGGCTTGCAATAGTTGAAGATAAACCGGGTGTTACACGGGACCGCATCTATGGAACGGCAGAGTGGAATGGTGTTCCGTTCAGTGTCATAGATACCGGAGGGATCGAGCTTGCAGATAATGATGAGATGCTGCAATCGATCAAAGCACAGGCACAGCTTGCCATCGATGAGGCAGACGGCATCATCTTCGTCGTCGATGGGAAGACGGGCCTCACTCCTTCGGATCAAGAAGTGGCTGAGCTTTTGTATCGATCGAACAAACCGATCGTGCTGGCGGTGAATAAGGTGGACAATCCGCAGCGGGAGGAAGCTGTTTACGAGTTCTATTCGCTGGGCTTCTCCGAAGTCATCGGCGTGTCGGGAGCCCATGGCACGGGTATCGGCGATCTCTTGGATGCCGCAGTAGCCATGCTGCCGCAAGGTGCTGATGAGGAGTACGACGAGGATGTGATCCGCATCGCGGTGATCGGCCGCCCGAACGTGGGCAAGTCCTCTCTCGTCAACGCCATCCTCGGTGAGGAGCGCGTGATCGTCAGCGATATCGCCGGTACGACGAGGGATGCGATTGATACGCCCTTCGAGCGGGACGGCAAGCGTTATGTGCTCATCGATACGGCGGGTATCCGCAAACGCGGCAAAATCTATGAAAACACGGAACGATATTCGGTGATGCGGGCGATGAAAGCGATCGAGCGGGCGGATGTTGCACTCGTCGTGATCAATGCCGAAGAAGGCATCGTTGAACAGGACAAACATATCGCGGGTTATGCTCATGAAGCGGGCAAGGCGGCGATCTTTGTGGTGAACAAATGGGATGCGCTGGAGAAAGACGATAAAACCATGCAACGATTTGAGCGCAAGATCCGTGAGGAGTTCTTATTCATGGAATACGCTCCGACGATCTACGTCTCTGCAAAAACGAAGCAGCGCTTGCACCGCATCTTGCCGCTGGTAGATCATGTGGCGGACCAGCATGCGATGCGTGTCGTCACGCATGTGTTGAACGATCTTATTAATGACGCCGTTGCGATGAATGCGCCGCCTTCTGACAAAGGGCGCAGGCTGCGTATCTATTATGCGACGCAGGTCAGCGTCAAACCGCCGACGTTCGTGCTTTTTGTGAATGATCCGGAATTGATGCACTTCTCATATGAACGCTATATTGAGAACAAACTTCGTGCGGCTTTCCAGTTTGAGGGGACACCCATCAGGATCATCACCCGCAGAAAATCCAGTTCTGAGCATTGAATTCGCTTGGGAGATGGTATCACTTGATAAATGGAATGGCCATAGCAATCTGTTATCTTATAGGTTCACTTTCGTTCAGCCTCATCGTAGGCAAGATTAAAGGAATCGATATCCGCAAGCACGGCAGCGGCAACGCCGGTGCGACCAACACGCTGCGGGTGCTCGGCATCGTGCCCGCGATCATCGTGTTCGTGCTGGATATGGGCAAAGGCATCGCTTCGGTCCTGATCGGATCCTGGTTATCGCAAGGAACCCTGTGGGTTACCGCAGCCTGCGGTCTGGCTGCGATCATCGGCCATAATTGGCCGGTGTTTTTCTCATTCCGCGGCGGCAAAGGCATCGCTACGACGATCGGCGTCACAGCGGTCCTCAGCTTCTACCCGGCGGCAATCGCCGGCGCGGTTGCGATCATCTCGATCTTCATCACGCGTTACGTATCCTTGGGTTCTCTGATCTTCACCACCCTCATGCCGATTATCGCTGTGATCATGGGAGCGGAGATCGAGATCATCATCGCTATGCTCTTGATCTGTGCCTTTGCTGTATATCGGCACCGATCGAATATTCGCCGACTGATTCGCGGTGAAGAGCATAAGATAGGAAGTAAGCGATAGGAGGGAAATGCGTTGTCTGAGAAAGTAACCGTGTTAGTGGCGGGAAGCTGGGGCACGGCGCTGGCCTTCGTGCTGGCTGAGAACGGACACAGGACGGTTCTGTGGACACGCAGTGAGCAGCAGGCTGCGGAGATCAATGAACAGCACACGAATCATAAATATCTGCCCGGCGTCAGGCTGCCCGATCATCTGAAGGCGACCTCCGATATGCAAGAAGCCCTGCAGGATGCATCGGCGGTGGTGATCGTCTCTCCTTCCGCCCATATGCGGGAGATCGTCCGAAAGGCAGCACCATACATAAGCACAGAGACCCTGGTCGTCCATGCGACGAAGGGGTTTGAGAAGGATACCTTAATGCGCATGTCGCAAGTCATCGCCGATGAGCTGCCGCATTATAACGCGGAGAAGATCTGTGTTCTGTCCGGACCGAGCCACGCCGAAGAAGTCAGCAATCGCTGCCCAACCACAGTTGTCGTGGCCTCGCAGGATGTGCAAGCGGCGGAGCGGGCACAGGATCTGTTCATCAACTCGTATTTCCGCGTGTACACGAATCCTGACCTGCTCGGCGTGGAGATCGGCGGTGCGCTGAAGAACATCATCGCCCTCGGAGCGGGTATGAGCGACGGCCTCGGCTTTGGCGACAATGCCAAAGCCGCACTGCTCACTCGCGGCTTAGCGGAAATCACCCGGCTGGGCATCGCCATGGAGGCGAATCCCCTGACCTTTGCCGGTCTGTCCGGCATCGGCGATCTCGTCGTTACCTGTACGAGCAAGCACAGCCGGAACTGGCGTGCCGGATATGAGATCGCCCGCGGCAAAAGCGCGGAGGCGGTCCTGCAGGAGATGGGCATGGTCGTAGAGGGCATCCAGACGACGAAGGCGGCATATCAGCTGTCCCAGGAGTACGGTGTGAGCATGCCGATTACTAGCGAACTTCACGCCGTATTGTTCTTAGGCAAATCGCCGAAGACCGCCGTTGAGGACCTGATGGGCCGCGGCAAGACCCATGAGATTGAGGAAATCGCCCGCGCCAGCACTATTAAATGGATGAAATAATGTGGATGATGCCTATACGAAACCTTCCTGCACGACATACGATAGAGTAAACGCTCGTGGGGAGGTTACCGTATGGTCAAGCGGAATGTGTCAAGCGATGTGCTGAAACTAGTGAATCAGAAAACGGGCAAGAAAATTTCGCCCACGGATGTGAAGAAACTCGCCGGCAAAGTCAATCAATCGACGATGAAAGATGAAGCCCAGCTTCGCAAGTTGATTAAGCAAGTGGGCGCGCTTGTGAACGTGAAAGTTTCCGAACAATTGACGAATGAGATCGTGCAAGCCGTCAAGAAGAGCGGAATGAATCCGAACAATCTTGAGCAGATGATCAAGATGATGTCGCGCAAATAACTAGACTGAACAGGATGAGCGGAGGGGCTGTCCAGGAAGTCAGCACTGACTGACTGCTGGGCGGCCCCTTTTCTAAATGGCTCCTCCCTGATCACACTATGGATTTCTGTTCCATAATGGGTTAAACTTAGACTGGCAGTTACATAACATCATATTACATGGGAGAGGAAGATTACAGCTATGCCGATCGATCCGATGACGAAGATGTGGATCTCCTTTGGTGCCATTGGTTTGCTGTTATTAGCTTCGGGAATCGTCTCTTTCGCCAGAGCGAAGACCCGGGGAATCCTGCGAGTGATCTTGACGATCGTTGCCGTGATCGCGCTTATATACGGCGTAATCCTGGGATATATCTCGATCTTCTGACGAGATGTCATATGATAGATGATCTGTTGTTGGCCTAGGGACATCCCATAGCATTCCTATCAATCCATACCTATCAATCAAAGACAATGCACGATTCGAGGAGGAACCATGCTGCGAATAAGATCCGGCTTCATCCTAATCGTCATCCTGATTGCGGCGATCGTGCTGACGGGCTGCGGCGGATCGCATCTGCGCGCTATAGCGCCGCCTGAGGAAACCGTGCCGGTCGTACAGACGGCTGTGAATGCCTATAGACATTACAACCATCAGCTCCCGGTGAAACAGCGCCGTGATGAGGCTTTGGGATATGAGCGGTATCCCGTTGATTTTCGCGAGCTGATCCACGCCAGACAGCTGGTGCAGGTTCCGTCCAATGCCTACGAACAAGGAGGCTCTTTCTATTATGTGCTCGTGCCGTCGGGGGAAGACTGGCTGGTCCGCTTAATCGAGATGAACCTATGGCAGGAAGTGACGGATATTCAAGTGAAGGCCGATGCCTACAGGAATCGAACTGGACGGCTGCCGGCGGAAGAGCCTGTACAGGAGGGGATCTATCGATTAGACGGCGAAGTGCTCGGACTGAAGTCAAATCAGGTGCCCAGCGTGTATTCCCCGCAGACGCTGCCGCTTATCATCACGGAAGAGGGCAGGGTGTATGTGGATTATGCGCCAGAGATTATGGTTCACATTCAGGCCCTCGGCGATGCCTTTGAGCCGGTGCTGGATCTGCGGGAGGTCCTCATTCAGCAATCCTATGTATTGCCGGTGTATTCCCTGCCCTATGTTTGGCAGGACGAACAACCGGTGATTTCCTTGCCGTGATGACCGAACGATGGAAGGAAGGTCTGCAGAGGAAGGTTTGCGGCGCCGTCTGTCGAAAGGGAGAGTGTCATAGCAACGCTTGTTAATATCATTGAAAACGCCTGACAAAGGGCGTTTTTTTGTTTTTGTTGGTAATAAGGAGAATAAATCGCAGCTTGCCGTCATATATTGGTCCAAGATTAGTGAAGTTGACGCCTTCTTAAAGGGCGTAAGACGCCTAAGGGTGCGGCTTGTGTCCACAAAAAGAAGGCATAATCGGTTATGGAGTACATATATTGTTACTAGTCCAATTGATAGTACGAGTTCTGTTACAGGGAGGAGATCTCATTGGAGAAAGTGGATATTTTTAAAGACATTGCAGAACGTACCGGCGGCGATATCTATCTTGGCGTGGTCGGGGCGGTTAGAACGGGCAAATCCACCTTTATCAAGCGCTTCATGGAAACTGTTGTCCTGCCTAATATCACCAATGAAGCGGATCGTCAGCGGGCGACGGATGAGCTGCCGCAAAGCGCCGCAGGGAAGACGATCATGACGACTGAGCCGAAGTTCGTGCCGAATCAAGCGGTGAAGATCACCGTGGCGGAAGGTTTGGAGGTCAATGTCCGGCTTGTCGATTGTGTCGGTTATGCCGTGAGCGGTGCCAAAGGGTATGAAGACGAGAACGGACCGCGCATGATCAACACGCCTTGGTTCGAAGATCCGATCCCGTTCCAAGAAGCTGCTGAGATTGGAACCCGCAAGGTCATTCAGGAGCACTCCACCTTAGGAGTGGTTGTCACAACGGATGGTTCGATCGCTGAGATTCCCCGTTCGGATTATGTTGAAGCAGAGGAAAAAGTCGTTGCCGAACTGAAGGAAGTCGGCAAGCCCTTTATCATGATCATCAACTCCACGAATCCGATGAGTGCCGAGTGCCGCTCCCTGCAGGAAGAACTGGCTGAGAAGTATGATATCCCGGTGATGGCGATGAGCGTTGCCGCTATGGGTGAAGCGGAGATGCTGAATGTCATGCGGGAAGTGCTGTTTGAATTCCCGGTGCATGAAGTGAACGTGAACCTGCCCAGCTGGGTGATGGTCCTGGATGAGAACCACTGGCTTCGCAAGAGCTTTGAGGAGTCGGTACGCGATACGGTGAAGGATATCCGAAGGCTCAGAGATGTCGACCGCGTCGTCAGCCAATTCACCGAATATGATTTTATCGAAAGCGCCGGACTGGCAGGCATGGATATGGGGCAAGGTGTGGCGGAGATCGATCTGTATGCGCCGGATGAACTGTATGACCGCATCTTGATGGAAGTCGTCGGCGTGGAGATCCGCGGCAAGGATCATCTGCTGCAATTGATGCAAGACTTCAGCCATGCCAAACGTGAGTATGATCAGATCGCTGAAGCATTGGAGATGGTCAAAAAAACCGGATACGGCATCGCCGCACCAAAGCTGTCGGAGATGTCCCTGTCCGAACCGGAACTCATCCGACAGGGATCTCGTTTCGGGGTTCGGCTGAAAGCAACTGCGCCGTCGATCCACATGATCCGCGTAGATGTCGATTCCGAATTTGCTCCGATTATCGGCACAGAGAAACAGAGCGAGGAGTTGGTTCGCTATCTTATGTCGGACTTTGAAGAGAATCCGACGAAGATTTGGGAGGCGGATATCTTCGGCAGATCGCTGTATTCCATCGTCCGCGAAGGAATTGCGGGCAAGATCGCGATGATGCCGGACAATGCTCGATACAAACTGCAAGAAACCCTGGGCCGCATTATCAATGAAGGTTCCGGCGGATTGATCGCGATTATCCTCTAATAACCTTATGATGCGATCATCAGCAGCTCACAGCAGCAAAAATCATGCAAAAAGTGCTCGGGAGAGCACTTTTTTTGTCGAATCGATAAGAAATAATGCTTGAAAATGCGGAACGCTTATATTACGATAGTTTTGGTTTGCTTGCGAGTTTATACGCTTTTAGAAGAGAGCATGTATAATTTGCGGTCATACTGGTTACACATCTACTAATAGGCGTATTACGGCTTGGGGGGAGGTGAGTGGAATGAACAAAACAGATCTCATCGCTAAAGTTGCTGAGAAGACGGATCTGTCGAAGAAGGATGCCACTAAAGCCGTAGATGCGGTTTTTGAATCGATCGCAGAAGCACTGCAGAATGGTGAAAAAGTCCAACTGGTTGGGTTCGGCAATTTCGAAGTTCGCGAGCGCTCTGCACGTAAGGGCAGAAATCCTCAAACCGGCGAGGAAATCGAAATCCCTGCAAGCAAGGTTCCAGCATTCAAACCTGGAAAAGCGCTTAAAGAAGGAATCAAATAAGATACATAGCTGCTTGCTTCATTAGAACATGGCAGCGAATGGCCGCAATGGAAGGGTTGTTGCGGCCGTTCGCATCAGCTATAGGCGGGGCAGCTGAACTCTTGACATTTCACCGGGAATGATATAAACTATGAACTAGACGTCGGGGTATGGCGCAGTCTGGTAGCGCGCACCCTTGGGGTGGGTGAGGTCACACGTTCAAATCGTGTTACTCCGACCATGAACAAGACATCGTCATGACGATGTCTTGTTCTCTTATTACGACATTTTTGATTGAGAACATTGAGTTTTCTCAAGTGTTCCGCCTGGAAGGAGGCGCCGTGAGTGGCAGACAACCTGACGCAGGGTGAATATTTTGTAATTAAGGCGAAGGATAACGGGGTGCAGGTCATCGGATTAACGCGCGGTCAGGATACGAGGTTTCACCATACGGAGAAATTGGACAAAGGCGAGGTCATGATCGCACAGTTTACCGACCATACTTCGGCAGTGAAGATCCGCGGCAAAGCGGCGATCTATACGAAGCTGGGTATCGTACATACGGATGAGTAACGGATTTCGTGAATAATGGTATTTGCGCAAGATGCAGGCATAGCCTGCTTTTTTTGTTTGTACAATGGTGTTAAGAGAAGTTCGCAGGAAGGTGATAGGATGAGGCGGCCGTTTCCCCTGTTGGCCTTGGGGTTTGCCTGCATGATCGCGCTGCTGCTGTCGGTGATTGCGAGCGGTTTTCCAAGGGTTCCGGGCGGTGATGAGGATACACAGGAAGTGGTTTCTGTTGTTTACGGCAATATATTAAACGATGAGAATCTGGTCCATTATATGGCGCGTCTGCCGCTTACTTTGGACATACTCCGGCTCGACTGGCGGGAACCGATCCTGTATGTGGATCTCTATATGACGGATCAGGGGCTGCCGCGCGAAGAGGTCTTCCATGATCTTCTCGAGGTAGGCCGGTTCGGTTTAGCCAATATGAAAAATGTCAGCCGCGTAATGATGCGGGTGTATGATGAGCGCGGAAAGCATGCTTCTCTGTTGTTGGCCGTCACCGCGGACCGCACGCAGGCGCTTAGACGATTGTCGTATGCAGAGGAGGAAGACGCAGCGCTGGAATCAGCTGAGCAGCTCGTTCGCGAGGTCTTCAAAGTGCAGAGCACGCGGCGATGGCAGGAATGGTACGGAGCGGAATGACCGAAGTCCGAAGGAATGCGCGACATTATGAAGGTTTGATGAAAATTTGTCGATATCGATGCGTCGAAAGCCGTGCTTGCGTGTGTATGATGTGTTATAATGACATAAATAATTGACGGTACGAAGATTGGCTACATAATAATTGGAGGAATTTGCAAGAATGAATGTTAACCGGGTGAAGAAACAGGCCGCTCAATACTTAAGCTTTGACATGATCCAACAACATACGGAACTTCCGTCATTCCCTGACTTTCAGGTGCAGTTATTATTGGCGTTCCTCCAACCTGACTTGCAGCGGGGTCGGCGCGATGAACTGTATTCGCTGGTACTCTCGCTTGTGCAGATCGGCCTGGATGCACATGACGAGGTCAGCGTGCGCAACGATGAAACTGAGATCGCAGAGATGCGATCCAAACAGATCAAGATCCTGGCCGGCGATTATTTGAGCGGGCGGTATTACGAGTTGTTAGCTGCTGCAGGTGAGATCGATGCGGTTCGCAGGATCGCTGAAGCGATCAGCGATGTCAATCAGATGAAGATCAGCTTATATCTGCGCAAGCAACAGCGTGATCTGTCTGGCGAGCAGTATCTTCAGCAGCTGCTGGCCATTCGAACGCGCTTGTTTTTGGCCTTCGAAGGCGATGTCCCGGAGGGGCAGCGGAAGATATGGCGTGATCTGTTGGCAGCAGGAACTAAGGCATTGATCCTAAAACAAGAGTGGCAGCACTTAACGGAGCTGAGCGGCGATTACGAAGGCTGGGCGGTATGGGAGCTGCTTAGCCTGGCGACCGAAGAGGACCGATCGAAAGTCCTGGCTGTTCTGGACGAGCCCGAAGCCCTTCGCGCCTGGTTCGAAACCCATCGGATCGTTGAGCGCTTGGAGGCAGAATGTGAACGGACAGAAGAGGAACTGCAGCAGTTGACGATGAATATGCGCTCAGAGCCGCTTTATGAAGAAGCGATCCTGCCCGTGATCGACGATCTGCGTCGGATCACATCGAGGCTGTATAATTGAGAGCAACGAACGCGGAACGTTCTGCTTGATGATTTGATGTTAACCGTACTGATGATGACAGCATGAATTGATGATGTAGACAGTACGAGATGCTGATGACTGCACAACTTGATAGTATTGAAAGCACGACTTGATGGACAAGATGATGGAACTGAGACGTTACATGACAGGGAGCTGGGGTGAGCTGATGGAAGCCAAAGCGAAGGAACAACATGTTCATGAAGTGTTTGAACGCATCGCACCGAAATATGATTTCATGAACGATTTGTTGAGCTTCCGGCGCCATAAGGCATGGCGCGCATTTGCGATGAAGAAGATGAACGTTCAGCCTGGGCAGACTGCCTTGGATCTGTGCTGCGGCACCTGTGATTGGACGATCGCCATTGCTGAACGGAACGGCGACGCATCTGTGACTGGTCTTGACTTCAGCGAACAGATGTTGAAAGTGGGCCGGCACAAAATCGAACGAAAAGGACTGCAGCATAAGATCGAACTGATTCAAGGCAATGCGATGGAACTGCCCTTTGCAGATGATACCTATGATTTTGTGACGATCGGCTTCGGTCTGCGCAACCTGCCGGATTACCACAAAGCCCTTCAGGAGATGTACAGAGTTGTCAAGCCCGGCGGGCGAGTTATATGCTTAGAGCTGTCCAAGCCGATCTGGCAGCCCTTCAAAGGGATGTATTATATTTATTTGAAAGGGATCCTCCCCCTCTTGGGTAAATTGTTCGCTAAGAGCTACCGACAATATAAGTGGCTGCCTGAATCCCTCGCCATGTTCCCCGACCATCTTGAATTGAAAGCGATCTTCCTAGAGGTCGGGTTTACACATGTTGAAGCATACCCGTTGACCGGCGGAATTGCCGCTCTGCACATCGGAGTTAAGTAACCGTATTGTCTTCTCAATGTATATGCGAACAGCAACGCTGCGCCCCGACGAATGTGTACACGATCAGGTCAGCGATCAGCAGGTGATCGGCAATCGTGCCGTAATATGATGACAGCAATGGAAAACAGGACCAGAAATAAAAAGAGATGAGAATACGGGAAAGAAAACTAAGAGCAGAGATGATAGTACGGGTATAAGGAACAGAAATGAGAAAAATGCCTGAGAATAACGGAATTCATTGTGTAAGAGTACTTTTTCCGAATTGATACGTAGGTGACATGATGAGGTTACTGGATATTTATAAGAAATTGCGGTCGGAAATTGCAGACATTGAGGCAGTGATGGAAGAAGCGGTTCGTTCCGAGCATACCTTGTTGACAGAAGCGTCTTTGCACCTTCTAAAGGCCGGGGGCAAACGAATTCGCCCCATCTTCGTCCTCTTGTCCGGCTCTTTTGGCAGCGGAGAGCGCGATCATCTGATTCAAATCGCTGCTTCCCTGGAACTCATACATATGGCTTCATTAGTGCATGATGATGTGATCGACGACGCAGCGACGCGGCGCGGTCAGCCTACCGTCAAGGCCAAATGGGACAACCGCGTGGCCATGTATACAGGGGATTACATATTTGCGAAAGCGCTCAACTTGGCCGCTGAGGTACCTAACCCGCGCATCCACCAGATCTTAAGCCGTGCCCTTGTTCAGATGAGCATCGGTGAGATCGAGCAGATCCGCCTGTTCTTCGAACCGAGCCAGACGATCCGTGATTACCTGCTTCGCATCAGGCGCAAGACTGCGCTGCTCATCGCTGTGAGCTGTCAGCTCGGCGCGATGGCCGCAGGGGCCGATCAACGCGCGAGCAATACCCTGTATCGATACGGGTACAATGTCGGCATGGCGTTTCAGATCACCGATGATCTGCTGGATATCAACGGAACCGAGAAGCAGTTGGGCAAACCGCCCGGCAGCGACGTGCGCCAGGGCAATATCACTTTGCCGGTTATCCTGGCGCTGCAGGAGGACTCCCTGCGCCATGAATTGTTACAAGAGCTGAAGAAAATTCAGCACAGCGAAGGCAGACAGGACACATCGCGTTTTATCGATATGATCCGCGCTTCCAAGGGATTGCAGAAGGCGGAGTCCATGGCCAAGCAGTATATCGATAAGGCGCTGCAGGCGATCCGCTCACTCCAGAAGACCCAGGCCAGCCAAGACCTGATGGCGATCGCATCTTTTATAGTGAATCGCAATTTCTAAGCGGAATCGACCATCAAGCGGAGAAATTCGATTATCAGAGAGATCAGCTCGATCGTAAGAAGAGCAGTTCGTTCGTCAAGCAGAACAAGTCTGATGATCAAAGCGGAAACTCGCTTGATGTTCTATACGCATGGATGAATAAGTATGCAAGATCGCATGCGAATACGCGTATACGGGTCCGTGATTCTGATGGGAGGGTATCATGTGGAACGCACGTTTATCATGATCAAACCCGATGGTGTACAGCGAAGATTGATCGGGGAGATCATCTCTCGTTTTGAGAGAAAGGGCCTCAAGCTGATCGCAGCCAAGCTGCTGAAGGTAAGTGAAGAACAAGCCCGTGCCCACTATGCGGAGCATGCCGGCAAGCCGTTCTATCCATCATTAATTGAATTCATCACCTCCGGCCCAGTTCTCGCCATGGTATGGCAAGGGGTCGATGCGATTCAGCACGGGCGGGCGCTGATCGGCAAGACCAATCCGCTCGAAGCAGCTGCGGGAACGATCCGCGGCGATTACGGCATACATACGAATCGCAATCTGATCCACGGCGCGGACTCGAAGGAAAGTGCGGAGCGCGAGATTGCGATCTATTTTGCACCGGGTGAGTTGGTGGATTACGAGTTGGCACAGCATCATTGGATCTAACTGCTCATGATCGCATTCATAATAGCATTCATGGATCCAGCATGGGAGAGAAGTCGATATGGATCAAGATTTCGTTGTTTTTATTGAGAAGGTTAAGTCTCTTGCTGCGGTCGACTTGTCCATGTACAAAGAAGCGCAGATGAAACGGCGATTGACAGCATTTCGCAACAAGAAAGGCTACTCAACCTTTATCGGATTGTATCGTGCGATGACCAAGGATCAGAAGTTGTTGGAAGAGTTTATCGATCGCATGACGATCAATGTTTCGGAATTCTGGCGCAATTGCAAGCGCTGGGAATCGCTGCGAGATCAGTTCCTTAAGGAGATGATCGCGCGCAGCCCGCACCTCAAATGCTGGAGCGCAGCATGCTCCACCGGCGAAGAGCCCTATACATTAGCGATGATCCTGCATGACCTGGGAGCGCTTCGTACTTCCAGCATCTTAGCTACGGACCTGGATGAGAAGGTGTTGGATGCGGCGAAGCGCGGCGTGTATCATGAACGATCTGTGCGCGAAGTGCCCGAGTATTATCTACAGCGTTATCTCAAGCGTCTGGAGACCAACGAATGGGAGATTGCAGATGAGCTGCGCCGCGCGGTCAAGTTTAAGAAGCATAACTTGCTGGCAGACCGCTTCGAGAGCGGGTATGATTTGATCATCTGCCGCAATGTGACGATCTATTTTACCGATGAGGCGAAGGCGATGTTATACCACCGTTTTGCTGAAGCGCTTAAGCCGGGGGGCATCCTCTTCGTCGGCAGTACGGAACAGATTTTCTCACCTGGACAGTATGGATTTGAGACGGCGGACACTTTTTTCTACAGGCGTGTATAGAACTTACCAGCACCTCCCATACTAATAGTACCTAATGGTTGGTTGTACCGTATGGTTATATTATGGAGGTTGCCTAAGATGGACAAATGGAAAGTGATTCAAGCCTATCGAAGGGGAATCATCAATCTTAAAGAATGTGCACAGATCCTTGGGATCGATTCGATGCGGGTGATGGGCATCATGAAGGAAAATACGAAGGATGCCGTTCATGTTGTTCGCGGCAAGCAGCCCGTCGGCTGATATTTGGGTCGCTGCAGGCAGTCGATTGCTTGTAAGTGAACTGTCGGGAATTGAAATGTCTGCGAGACTGTCGGTGAACAGCAATGTCTGCGAGACTGTCGGTGAACAGCAATGTCTGCGAGACTGTCGGTGAACAGCAATGTCTGCAGGACTGACGGCGTTCGCAATGCCCGTAAGACCGTCAGCGAACTGAAATGTCTGCGGAACTTCCAGCGAATTGAGCTTTTCGAGGAACTACCAGCGGCAGGTCGCGGATACAAGCAAGAGTATGCGGGTTGATGCCCAGTCAGCGCATAGCAGTCAGTCAACAGTACACATAGAGCTGTCCGAGATGAAATCGGATAGCTCTTATTTTGTTTGGACTGTATGCAGGTTGTGCACAGGTAGAAGGTACGTTTGGAGCATGACTGGTGTGTGTATAGGTAAAAAGCGGCGTTTAACATATGCAGGAGCGGAACTGGTGCGTGAGTCGACAGAAACTGTTGACTTAGCGTGCGCCGAAACAGTCTCCAGTCTCCACACGTGTGACGACAAAAACTGTTGACCAACGTAGGCAGAGGCAGCTCTCAGGGCAAGAGCTGCACAATAGTAGAACCCAAACCTGAGACGATAAAATCTATCGATTCAACCTGTATTCAACCTGTATCCAATCTGTATGCAATCTATGTCCAATCTGTATCCAACCTGTATCCAACCTGTGTCCAGCCAGCGCTCATTCTGCACAGTCTGCGCGATCGCGGGATGTCCAAGTATTTCTTTACCTTCGGGTGCTTGTTATACTATAATGAGCATATGAAACTATGTAGTGCATAAAAGCGCTAAAGCGAGAAAATGCAGCGCTTCTATGTTTAGAAGGAGGAAGCAACGTGAGATATTTGACTGCAGGAGAGACCCATGGTCCGCAATTAACAGCGATTATCGAAGGATTGCCAAGCAATATGAAGATTGATTTCGATGAATTAAACTATCAGCTGCATCGTCGCCAACTTGGCTATGGCCGGGGCAGACGCATGCAGATTGAGAAGGATACAGCGAAGATCGTCGGCGGTGTGAGGCACGGCCGGACGACGGGGGCTCCCGTAGCGATCGTGGTAGAGAATAAGGATTGGGAGAACTGGAGCCATGTGATGAATGTGGAGCCGGTGGAAGGGTCAGAGGAAGAACTGCGCCGCGTCCATCGTCCCCGTCCAGGCCATGCGGATCTGAACGGCGGGCTGAAGTATCAGCTGAAGGATCTGCGCAATGTGCTGGAGCGTTCCAGCGCCCGCGAGACGGCTGTAAGGGTGGCAGTCGGTGCGATCGCCCGGCAATTTCTGGCGGAGTTCGGCATCAAGATCGCCGGCCAGGTGCTGCGGATCGGCGAAATAGAAGCGAAACGCCATGATTTGCCGATCGATGAGATCATCCGCATCACTGAAGAATCCCCTGTGCGCGTGGTCGATAAGGAAGCCGAAGCGAAGATGATCGAGTACATCGATAAAGTCAAAGCAGAGGGCGATTCGATCGGCGGCGTTGTTGAGGTGATCGTCGAAGGCGTGCCCGTCGGTCTGGGCAGTCACGTGCAATATGACCGCAAGCTGGATGCCCGAATCGCGATGGCGGTCGTCTCTATCAACGCATTCAAGGGTGTTGAATTTGGCATCGGCTTCGAGGCAGGCAAGCTGCCTGGTTCGCAGGTGCATGATGAGATCCTCTATTCGGAAGAAAAAGGGTTCCACCGTAAGACAAACCGCCTTGGCGGCTTCGAGGGCGGTATGACGAACGGTGAACCGATCATTGTTCGCGGCGTGATGAAGCCGATTCCGACGCTGTTAAAACCCTTAGCAAGCGTTGATATCGACACGAAGGAGCCGTTCAAAGCACAGGTGGAACGCACGGACAGCTGCGCCGTACCCGCTGCAAGCGTGGTGATGGAACATGTCGTCGCTTGGGAAGTGGCCAAGGCGTTCATGGAGAAATTCGGCGGAGATTCGATGGAAGAGATTCGCGCGAATTACAACAACTATCGCAAGCTGTTGGAGATGTATTGAGATGAAGCGTCTGAATGTTGATCTGGGGGATCGCTCCTACCCGATTCTGATCGGCGAGGGCATCCTCTCCCGGATGCCTGAATTCCTTGCGGAACGCGGGATCAAGACGGTGAACAAGCTGCTCATCGTCACCGATGACACGGTCGCAGGATACCACCTTGCACCGCTTCAGGAGATCCTGACACAGGCCGGTTACTCCGCTGCCGTTCATACCGTGCCGGCCGGTGAACAATCCAAGACGCTGGAGCAGTTTGAAGAAGTGATCACGAGTGCGCTGAAGGCAGGGCTCGACCGCCATTCCGTGATCATCGCCCTCGGCGGCGGCGTGGTCGGCGATCTGGCCGGGTTTGCCGCGGCCAGCTTTATGCGGGGGATTCGTTTCGTCCAAGTACCGACGACGATCCTTGCCCATGACAGCAGCGTGGGCGGCAAGGTGGCAGTTAATCATCGCTTTGCCAAGAATATCATCGGCGCGTTCCACCAGCCGGAGCTCGTGCTCTTCGATACAGCGCTGCTGAAGACGCTGCCGCAGCGGGAGATCCGCGCCGGGCTGGCGGAAGTGATCAAGGAAGGGCTGATCTGGGACGCTGATTTTGTCGCCTGGTGTGAGGAGCATGCTGATGCTCTGCTGGCGTTGTCCCCCGAGGAAACGGCGTATGCGCTGTATAACGGCTGTCATGTCAAAGCCCAGGTCGTCTCACAGGATGAACGGGAGCAAAGCCTGCGTGCGATCCTCAATCTCGGACATACGATCGGCCATGCCCTTGAAGCTGTAGCGCAATATCAACAACTGCTGCATGGCGAAGCGATCTCGATCGGCATGGTTGGTTCTGCGAAGCTTGCGGTACGTCTGGGGTACGATCCTGAGATCTATACGACGACGAAGCGCATCCTGCAGAAGTTCGGTCTGCCCGTTCGGATTCCGCATGATTATAGTACGGAGCAGATTCTGCAAGCGATGATGCACGATAAGAAGTTTAGGGACGGCAAGATGGTATTCGTCGTGCCTGTCGCGATCGGCAAGACAGAGATCCGCGATGATATCGAAGCTTCTTGGATCAAGGAGATCATCGATGAATTAAAACAGGAGGCGTAAGTGATTATGGCAGTACGAGGTATACGCGGGGCGATCACCGTGCCGCGTAACGGCGAAGAGGAGATCTTGCAGGGGACGAGCGAACTCTTGCACGAGATCATCGCAGCGAATCAGATTCAACCGGAAGAAGTGTGCAGCTTTTTGATTACGGTGACTCATGATTTGGACGCAGCTTTCCCTGCACGCGCCGTGCGTCAAGTTCCCGGGTGGGAGATGGTGCCGTTGATGTGTTCCCAGGAGATTCCTGTGCCCGGCAGCTTGCCTTTGTGCATCCGTTTCTTGCTGCAGGTCAACACCGATAAGACCCAAAGCGAGATGGTCCACGTCTATCTGAATGATGCGAAGAAACTCCGTCCCGATCTAACGGGAGCCGATGTTTGACATTGGAGACGGTGGAAGCAGGAGACGCGTTTGAGCAGGCAAGATGGATTTTGTCCTAAAAATAGGATATAAGAGGAGCGAAATAGGCTCTATTGGTTCATTTTGTCAGAAAATTAGTATAAAACGAGGGCGGCGCGAGGCGAAACGATTGATTTTATCCTAAAAGTAGGACTAAAAACGAAAAACAAGCGTGAGCGAAAAGGTTTTGTCCTAAAATTAGGATAAAACAGCGCGTCCATTGCAATTCTGCAAGTCGAAGAGCAGGGATGTGATCTAGTCAAGCTTATGCGCAGTTTGAGATAAGTTGTTGTTTAGAAAACTTGATCATATTCAGTATTGTCAGCGGCTGATTATTCGTGTATAGTTTGTAGTAACAGTTTAGAGCTGAGCATTGAGAAAAGTTGAGTAGTATTGAGCAGCATTGCGTGATGGAGTCAGGCGAGACACTGCACGGAAGTGAAGAGCACATCTGAGATATTCATGGAAATATAACAAGGATCTTAATCGAGTATTGAGCTGAGTAGAGCTGAGTACAGATGAGATGAGCTGAGAAGAGTTGGGGGATCTTGCGGCTGTATGCGGATCGATTCCTCGGGTATGTACGGACGTGCATAAGTGCATAAGTACCGAAGTGCAGAAGCTTAAGAGCACGAAAGTATGGAAACACGGAAGCACAGGAGTACAGAAGCGACCTGTCCGGGATGCAGCAGCTGGCAGGACAGTTGTACCCTTATATCATCTTATCTGTATGCAAACCTCTACTTCGCGTAGAGGTTTTTTTATTTGTTGTTCGTGATTCCGAGCGTATGGAGATGGAGGAGGTTCTCACATGGCGAATGCTGAATTGCAAGAAGTGATCCGGTTGGCCGGGCAGTTCAATCTTGTACCGATTGCAAGAACACTGATGGCGGACACGGAGACACCGATCCGCGTGTTCCAACAGTTCTATGAGGAACCCTATGCTTTTCTGCTGGAAAGTGCTGAGGGAGGCGTGAATCTGGCGCGGTATTCCTTTATTGGAACGGATCCCTTCCTCATCATCAGAGGAAAAAACGGCCGCTTTACCGTGGAGTACAAGGACGGTACGAAGGAGATCGCTGAAGGCAATCCAATCGAGGTGCTGCGCCGCTTATTCGCCGCTTACCGCAGTCCGGCGCTGCCCGATCTTCCCCGTTTTACAGGCGGTGCTGTTGGTTTCTTCGGCTATGATCTGCTCCGCTATTATGAACAGATCCCTTCACATCGCCGGGATGATCTGAATATGCAGGACATCGAGTTCATGTTCTGCGATCAAGTCATCGCCTTCGATCATGTGAAGCATCAGATCAAGGTGATCGCGAATGTGCATATCCCGGAAGGGGCCGATGAGGACGCAATCCGCCGTTCATATGAGCAAACCGTGAGCAGCATCGAACGGACGGTCAAGCGTCTGCAATCAACAAGACACCAAGAGGGTCTGCCCGTTCATGAACTGCCTGCAGATATTGAACTCGGAGAGATCACATCGAATGTCAGCGAAGAGCAATTCATGACCAATGTGGAGAAAGCCAAAGGCTATATACGCTCTGGTGAAGTTCAGCAGGTCGTTTTGTCGCAGCGTTTCGAGATGCAGACGGAGATCTCGCCGCTGCAGGTCTACCGCGTGCTGCGCATGATCAATCCTTCTCCATACATGTATGTATTGAAGCTGTGCGATGAAGTGATCGTCGGCGCCTCGCCGGAACTTCTCGTTCGCGTGGAAGGGGATCGGGTGGCGACGAGGCCGATTGCCGGCACGAGACCCAGAGGCGCTGAGGAAGAAGAGGACCTTAGGCTGGAACAGGAACTGCTCGCCGATGAGAAGGAACGGGCAGAGCATCAGATGCTGGTCGATCTGGGACGAGAAGACCTCGAGCGAGTGTCGGAAGAAGGGTCCGTCAAGTGCGACAGCTTCATGGAGATCGAACGCTACTCCCATGTGATGCATATCGTCTCTCATCTATCGGGCAAGCTGCGGGAGGGCAAGGATTTCTTCGATGCCTTTATCGCCTGCCTGCCTGCGGGAACTGTATCCGGTGCGCCGCGGATTCGCGCGATGGAGATCATCGCTGAGCTGGAGCAGGAGGCGCGCGGAGCCTATGCGGGCTCCATCGGTTACTTAGGTTTCTCCGGCAATCTGGATTCCTGTATTACGATCCGCACGATCATCTTCAAGAACGGCAAAGCCTATGTACAAGCGGGAGCGGGAATCGTTGAGGATTCCAATCCAAAGCGGGAATATGAGGAGACGGTCAATAAGGCCGCCGCATTGCTCAAAGCGATCCGCATGGCGGAAACGGTGTTTCAGCAAGTACCCCAGTGAGCGTGAGAGATATTCAATGCATAAGAGGAGGAATCGTAGATGAGCACGATCGATATAAAACAAGCCATTAACAAGGTTGTCGAAGGCGAATCCTTGACCAAGTCAGAGGCACGGGACGTGATGCGAACGATTATGGACGGTGAAGCAACGGCGGCACAAATCGGCGCCCTGATCGCGGCCCTGCGGATGAAAGGCGAGACCGTGCAGGAGATCGCCGGTTTCGCGGAGATCATGCGCGAGAAGGCTGTCCAGCTTCCGCACAACCAGACGGGCGTGCTGGATACCTGCGGCACCGGCGGCTCGGGTATCCGCAAATTCAACATATCGACGACTTCGGCAATCATCTGCGCAGCCCTCGGCGTCCCCGTGGCGAAGCACGGTAATCGGGCGATGTCCGGCAAGAGCGGCAGTGCCGATGTCTTAGAGGCGCTCGGCGTGAACATCTCGATCAACCACGAACAAGCGGGCAGATGCCTGGATGAGATTAAGATCTGCTTCATGTTCGCTCAGAATTATCATCCTTCGATGAAACACGCTGCCGGACCGCGCAAGGAGCTGGGGATTCGCAACATCTTCAATCTGCTTGGCCCTCTCACGAATCCGGCCAATGCGGAATACCAGGTGATGGGTGTCTATGACCGCTCGAAGACGGAATTAATCGCGGGTGTCTTGAAGGAGCTTGGCCTTAAGGCAGCCTTAGTCGTGGGCAGTTACGACGGCTTGGATGAGATCAGCATCGCGGCGCCTACTCGGGTGTCAGAGCTCAAGGATGGTCAGATCACTACCTACGATATCACTCCTCAAGAGTTAGGTTTGTCCGAAAGCCCATTGGAGCAGATCCTCGGCGGCGAACCGGCGCATAATGCGAAGATCGTGCGGGAGGTGCTGGGCGGCGCAAGGAATGCTTACCGCGATATCGTATTGGCCAATGCCGGCGCTTCCCTGTATGCTGCACAGCGCTGCGCAAGCATGGCGGAAGGCGTACAATTAGCGGCACATGCCATCGACTCTGGCGCCGCACTTGCCAAACTGAACGAATTAATCGATTACACAGGAGTTGTCAGCCATGTATCTTGATAAGATCGTGATTACGAAACGAGAAGAAGTCGAACGTCTGCGGACAACGCTCCATCCAGCCGAAGCGGAACGCCGCATTGCGGAGCTGGCACCCTGCCGGGGCTTTGCAGAAGCTCTTTCGGCAGGCAAGCGGCACCGCAGCATGGGGCTGATCGCGGAAGTCAAGAAGGCATCGCCGTCCAAAGGGTTGATCCGTCCGGACTTCAATCCTGTACAGCTGGCCCGCACCTATGAGGCGGCCGGTGCAGACTGCATCTCGGTGCTTACGGATGAGGTGTATTTTCAAGGGGCGAATGAATATCTGACAGAGATTTGTCGGGCGGTGGACCGGCCGCTCTTGAGGAAGGATTTTATCATCGATCCGCTGCAGATCTATGAAGCGCGCTTGATCGGCGCTGACGCGGTGCTGTTGATCGCTGCGATCCTGAGCAAGCAGCAGATACGGGAATATCTGCAGATGGCAAGAGATTTGGGCATGGATGCCCTGATTGAGGTGCACAGCAGGGAAGAGCTGGAGATGGTTCTGGAACTGGACGGCGTCTCGCTGATCGGCGTGAACAACCGCAACCTGCATACCTTTGAGGTGGATCTAGAACATACGAGACAGCTGATCGATCTGATGCCGAAGGATGTGACCATCGTCAGCGAAAGCGGCATCGCAAGTCCGCAGGATATTCAGTGGTTGGCATCCATCGGTGCGGATGCGGTGCTGATTGGGGAGTATTTTATGCGTCAGGATGATGTGGCGGAAGCTGTCCATCAGCTGATGGGCCGCATGCCGGCATAGTCCAAATAGCCAAATAGCAGGATAAGCATGCGGCACACTTCGCAGCAGCATACCGCATGCTGGACAGTTCAGCAGCAACCTGCATGTCTGACAGTTCACAGCAGTATACCACATGCCAGATGGTTCACAGCAGCATCCGCACTGGTATACGGCCTTGCTGTATAACGGTTGTCAGCATGTTGCTAATCAACATCGTGCATACCATACAGGCTGAGAGCAAGGAGAGATTCCATGAACCCACTGGTTAAAATATGCGGAATCACGAAACGGGAGACGATCACCGCTATCCAGCATCTGCCGATCGATTATCTGGGCTTCGTCTTCGCACCAAGCCGAAGACAGGTAGATGCGGAGCAAGCCGCAGAGCTGATCGGAGCGTTGACTCCTGCCCGCCGGCCGCGTACGGTCGGCGTATTCGTTCAACCGAGCCTTGAGGAATTAAAGCAGGTGCAGCATATAGCCGCCTTGGACGTCGTGCAGCTGCATGGGCGTGAGACGCCGGAGTTCTGCCGAATGGTGAAGGAAGAACTAGGTGTCGAGATCTTCAAGATAATCCCGGTGGCGGAGGGAGGAGAAGCGGGCGATCCAGAACTGCAGACGGCCATGAAGCGCCGCCTCGATGAATATGCAGCTGCAGGCGTCGATGCCGTCATGCTTGACACCTATGATCCCCAAGTCGGCGGCGGAACCGGCCGCACCTTCCGCTGGTCGGTGATTCCCGAATACCGGCGCTGGGCGGTGGAAGCGGGTATTCCACTGATCGTGGCCGGGGGGCTTGATGTGAATAATGTCAGCGATTTGATCGCAAAGTACCAGCCGCACGGCGTCGATGTGTCCAGCGGCGTGGAAACAAGCGGTGTCAAAGATATAGCGAAGATTCAAGCATTCGTAGAAAGGGTGAAGCAACATGGCAACCACGATGCCTGACCAATACGGGCGTTTCGGAAAATTCGGCGGAAGATATGTGCCGGAGACATTGATGAATGCATTGCACGAATTAGAAGAGGCTTATCTGCATTATTCGCAGCAGCCGGACTTCCAGGATGAGTTGCGCTATCTCTTGCAGCAATATTCCGGTCGTCCGACCTCATTATATTATGCTGAGCGGCTGACGCAGCATCTCGGCGGTGCGAAGATCTATCTGAAGCGGGAAGATCTGAACCATACCGGTGCTCATAAGATTAACAATGCCATCGGACAAGCCGTGCTGGCAAAACGCATGGGCAAGCGCAAGGTGATCGCCGAGACCGGAGCGGGACAACACGGCGTTGCTACGGCGACCGTTGCTGCTCTTCTGGGCTTGGAGTGCAAGGTCTTCATGGGAGAAGAAGATACGAAGCGGCAGGCGCTGAACGTCTTCCGGATGAAGCTCCTGGGCGCTGAAGTGATTCCCGTAACTTCGGGAACGCGCACGCTGAAGGATGCCTGCAATGAAACCCTGCGCTACTGGGTAAGCAATGTTCATGATACTTACTATATCCTCGGTTCAGCGACGGGTCCCCACCCTTATCCGATGATGGTGCGGGATTTCCAGCGGATCATCGGCGATGAGACGAAGAAGCAGATCATGGAGCAGGAGGGGCGCCTGCCCGATGTGATCATCGCCTGCGTGGGCGGCGGCAGCAACGCCGCGGGGATGTTCTATCCCTTCATCGAAGAAACTTCCGTCCGCCTGATCGGCGTGGAAGCGGCGGGCAAGGGGATCGATACAGGGGAACATGCGGCGACGATGGCGAAGGGCAAAGAAGGCGTATTCCAGGGATCCTACAGCTATCTGCTGCAAGATGAATACGGTCAGGTGCTGCCGGCCTATTCGATCTCAGCGGGTCTGGATTATCCGGGGGTTGGACCGGAGCATGCGTACTTGAAATATACAGGTCGTGCGGAATATGTACCGGCAACGGATCAGGAGGCACTGGATGCCCTGCAGTTGCTGAGCCGTACGGAGGGCATCATCCCGGCGCTGGAGAGCGCCCATGCGGTTGCCTATGCGGCGAAGCTGGCACCTGAACTCTCGGCTGATCAGATCATCGTCGTGAACCTGTCCGGCCGCGGGGACAAGGATGTCTCGCAGATCATGGATTTACTGGGAGGGGAAGCCTGATGAATCGAATCGATGCCGCTTTTGCAAGACTCCGTGAGCGGGGAGAGACGGCTCTGATGCCCTTCGTGACGATCGGTGATCCCGATCTTGAGACCTCGCTAGAGATCATCGAATGCTTGGCAAAGGCCGGTGCGGACATGATCGAGCTGGGGGTTCCTTACTCCGATCCCCTGGCGGACGGACCAGTGATTCAACGCGCCTCCGAGCGGGCGCTTCGCAATCAGGTGCGGATCACCGATGTGATCCAGCTTGCCAAGCAGGCCAGGGATCGGGGCGTGGAGATTCCTTTTATCCTGTTCAGCTACTATAATCCCGTTCTTCAGTTAGGACCGGAGACATTCGTGAAGCTGCTGGTTGAGCATGACATCAGCGGCATGATCATTCCCGATCTGCCGATTGAAGAGGATGAGGAGATGAAGGCTCTGGCTGCCGCCCATGAACTGCATCTCATCCCGCTCGCAGCTCCGACTTCCGAGCAGCGGATCGCGAAGATTGCGGGCCGTGCCAGCGGATTTATCTACTGTGTCTCATCCCTCGGCGTCACCGGCGAACGCTCCCAATTCTCCGAGGAAGTTGACCGCTTCATCGAGACGGTTCGCGCGGCCAGCCGCGTGCCCGTATGCGTCGGTTTCGGCATCTCAAGCCGTGAGCAAGTGGAGCGCTTCTCGAAGGTGAGCGACGGAGTCATCGTCGGCAGCGCGATCGTTCGGAAGATCGAAGAAGCTCTCCCCCTTCTGCAAGATGCTCAGACTCGCAAGCAAGGACTGTTGCAAATTGGGCAATTTGTGGCACAATTAAAAGGACAACATCTCGAAACATTGGGGGAATAGCGGGTGCAACCAAAATCAACGATCATGGATCTGCCGGTATACCAACCCGGCAAACCGATAGAAGAAGTGAAGCGAGAATTGGGTCTTGAAGAAGTGATCAAGCTCGCATCAAATGAGAATCCCTACGGCTGTTCTGATTTGGCGAAACAAGCAGCGATGGAGGAACTGGAGGCCAACAGTTTCCTGTATCCTGACGGCGCCAGCCATGAACTGGTGCAAGCACTGGCGGAGTTCTATCAAGTCCGTCCCGAACAGATCCTCATCGGCGCGGGTTCCGATGAGATCATCGCGCTGATGACAAGGGCCTATCTGGTTCCGGGAGACGAGACGATCATGGCGACGCCGTCGTTTCCCCAATATAAGCACAATGCTCAGATCGAAGGAGCGGTTTGCATCGAGGTACCGCTGGTGAATGGCACCCATGATCTGGAAGCTATGGCAGCGCGCATCACCGAGAAGACGAAGATCATCTGGGTGTGCAACCCGAACAATCCCAGCAGCACGATCGTGACGAGACAGCAGCTGGAAGACTTCCTGGCGAAGGTGCCGGATCATGTCTTGGTCGCCCTGGACGAAGCGTACTTCGAATACGTGGAAGATGAAGCCTATCCCGATGGATTGGATTATATCGATCGTCCGAATGTCATCGTGCTTCGCACTTTCTCCAAGGCTTACGGCCTAGCTGCTCTGCGCATTGGCTACGCCGTCGGCGATCCGCAGGTGATCCGTGCGATCAACCAGGTGCGCGGTCCCTTCAATACGACGCGCGCCAGTCAAGCAGCGGCCCGGGCAGCCTTGCAGGATCAGGATTTTATCGCTTCCTGCCGGGAGAGAAATCGGGCGGGAATCGAGTACTTAAGCCGAGAGTTTGAACACTTGGGGCTCTCCTATTATCCCGCATACGGCAATTTCATCCTCGTGGATTGCCGGCGTGATGCGAAGCAGTTGTTCGAGTCGCTGCTGCGCAAAGGCATCATCGTGCGCGGCGGTCATGCGCTTGGTTTCCCGACGTCCTTACGCGTGACCGTTGGCAGCATGGAGGACAATGAGAAGTTCATCCGAGCGCTGGAAGAGGTATTGGCTGAGCGATGAAGATTGCGATCTTAGGCGTCGGGTTGATCGGCGGGTCATTGGCACTGTGTTTCAAAGGGAAACCGAACTTGTATGTCATCGGTTATTCCCCGAATCCCGCCTCGGTGGAAAAATATATAAAACGCGGTGTCGTTGATGATGCGACGACTTCGATGGAAGAAGCTGTGGCAGATGCCGATGTCATCTTCTTATGCGTGCCGGTAGGGATGCTGGAGACGTACCTCGAGAAGCTCAGCGAGCTTCCGCTTAAGAAGGGCTGCATCATCACCGATGTTGGCAGCACGAAGGGGGCTATCGACCGCTGTGCGAAGCGCTTGGCGCTGAAGGACGTGTATTTTATCGGTGGTCATCCGATGGCCGGCTCAGAGCGCTCGGGAGTCGAAGCGGCATCCTCCTATCTGTTCGAGAATGCCTATTATGTTCTCACTCCGAACGAGCAGGTGCCGCAGGAAGTATACGACCGTCTGGAACAGCTGCTGTCGCTGACACGCGCCCGGATCATTCGCGTCGATGCACAGCTGCACGATGAGATCGTCGGTGCGGTCAGCCACCTGCCCCATATCATCGCCGTTGCACTCGTGAATCAGGTTGCCCGTTACAACGATGCGAACCCGCTCTATGAAGCTTTGGCGGCCGGAGGTTTCCGCGATCTGACGCGGATCGCTTCCAGCGATCCCGTCATCTGGCGGGATATCCTGCTTCATAACAAAGAGGTTCTGCTCGATCTCCTTGCCGATTGGGGCAGGGAGATGGAGTTGTTCCGGCGCCTGCTTCTAGAGGAAGACGGCGAAGGCATCGAGCGGCAATTCAGCCTAGCTTCGGAATTCCGCAGCCGCCTGCCGGAGCGGCGCCGCGGTGTGCTCCATGCGATGCTATACGATCTCTATGTCGATGTACCCGATCATCCGGGGATCATCGCGAAGATCACGACGCTCCTCAGCGATCATCAGATCAATCTGGGCAATATCCAGATCCATGAGAGCCGCGCCGATGTGCCGGGGGTGATGCGGCTGTCCTTCCGCAACGACCAGGATCTTGCCAAGGCGGAACAGCTGCTGAAGGATGCCGGCTACACCGTGCGTTATTAGCAAGGTCAGCAGTGCTTAAGGCAGCAAAGGGAAGGCCTTAAGCACTGATTTCATCCTCCTTGAAGAAATACGGCTCATTATGGGGAAAGTGAGAAATATAGAAAACGCTAACAAAAAAGTGTTGACAAACTGAAAGCGTATACAATATAATATAACTACAGTATGGTTTCTCTCCACTCCTATCCGAATAACTAGGCACGATTTTGTGCAGCCACCTTCATCATGAAGGTGGTCTTTTTTTTGCGTATTGTTCATAAATTGTTCCAATATTCACGGAGCAGGATTTTCAACATCTAGCACGAATTTATACAACTTACGCAGAATGTTTGAGATGATGATTTTTGGTTTGATTATTTTGATTTGATTATGTTTTAATAATGAATGCGTAACCTTTTCGGCAAAAGGAACGTCTTATTTGAATAGATATTTGGTGATTATGGGAATGTGCAAGCGCAACTTTTCGCCGCAAGTCAAGTATATCTAAGCAGTGAGACTAACGGCGGAGGTCGGCGCCTTGCTCTTGCAAGGAGGTACGGCGTATGAACGACTCCCAATTGATCCGCGAGATTAAAGACGGCAACGTCGAACTGTATTCGAAGTTGATAGAGCGATATGAGCGTAAGATCCTTGCGTTTATTTTTCATATGTTAAAGAGCTCCAGATTGGAATCGATGGCCGAAGATCTATGTCAAGAGACGTTCTATAAGGCTTACAGGAGCCTGTCGACGTTTCGCGAAGTCGAAGCGTCCTTCTCCACGTGGCTGTATACGATTGCGCGCAACACGGTGCTCAGCGAACTGCGCAAGCACAAAGCACAGCAGGTTTCCTTGGAGGAGATTACCGTACAGCCCCAGATTGCGCCGGAAGCGCAGCCGGAACAGACGGTTCTCCGTTATGAGAAAGTCTCCATGGTGCGCAAGGCGATCAACAATCTGCCTGAGAAGCAGCGCTCCGCACTGATCCTTAGAGAATATGACCAGCTCGATTACCAAGAGATTGCGAACATCCTGGGGCAAACGGTCAGCTCTGTCAAGTCTTTGCTCTTCCGCGCGCGAGCCAGTGTTAAGATGCAGCTGGAGCCCTATATCCAAGAGCCGATTCTTGAGGAGTACGAAGGGATGAAATCACGATGAGATGTAAGGATGTGCAAGAATTACTAGGTCAATATTGGGACTTGCCTGATCATGATCTGAGGAAGATGGCGGTAGACGAGCATATCGGAAGATGCGCATGCTGCGCGGAGGAGTTCAAACTGTGGGAAGAAAGTGGAGAACTCATCTGGGATGCCGGCATTGAAACGGTAGTGCCTGCGACGAGAAGTTCGATCTCAGCCTCCGTCATGGAGCGAATCTATGCGGACGAGTCCTGGCGGCTTCCCGTAGCTAAGCGCGCTTATTCGTTGACGAGGAGCATGAAATTGCGCATCAGCGCGGTGATCGGTTTCTGCCTTGCCTTGTTCCTCACCAGTTTCATCTATTCCATCGTCTCAGATCAGGAAGAGGTTCAAGCATATGCCTTCCGTCCAGGAGTTGTGCCGGTGATGAGCGCGCAGAGCGGCGACAGCGCCGTGCAGCTGGCGTTGTTCAGCCAGGAGATTCCGACGGCTTCGATCACGGCTCCCTTCGTGCTCGATATGGGTCAGGTGGATTCCTACCCGGATTATCTGATCGTAATGTCGATTATCGGAATCGTGTTCTCCTTGCTGACCATGAATTGGCTCTCGAGACTGCGCTCCTAGCCCAGCCCAACTGAAGGCATGTAAGACAAGAGCTAACGGATCCAAATGGTTTTGTTATATAACAGCTGTAACAGCGCGTAAGATCCTTTCCAGCGGAAGGGATCTTAATTATTTTGTGAAGATTGGTTTCAACATGTCTGTCAGCCGAAGGATGTCGATAAAGGTCCATTGCTGGAATCGGCGATAACCGATATACTCTAGAGAAAATAGAAATATCCAACCACATAGCATCTTATGAAATTACAGCAATGGAATGGAGAGACAGAGACAGATGACGATATTAGGTTTGATCCGTCACGGGGTGACGGATTGGAATGCAGCCGGCAAGATTCAAGGACAGACGGATATCCCGCTTAATTCAGAAGGAAGAAGGCAAGCAGAAGTGCTGGCAGATTGGTTGCAGCAAGACGGGATCCCATGGGATGCCATCTACAGCAGCGATCTGCAGCGCGCATACAAGACGGCGAGCATCATCGCCGATACGCTGCAACTGCCGCAGGTACAGATCGATCCTCGGATCAGAGAGAGGAGTTTTGGTCATGCGGAAGGCTTGACGGCGGAGGAACGAGTCGCTCGCTATGGTGAATCATTGGAAGGAGCGGGGATGGAGGCAGAGGAGCGGATCATAGCACGCGGCAAACAGTTCCTGGATGATCTGCTGTCTGCAAAGAGCGGCAAGCGAATCCTGATCGTCAGCCACGGCGGATTTCTAAAGCGTTTCAACAAACTCCTGATCCCGGATCTTCCCGATGCGTATATCGATAATGCTTCGCTAACCATCGTTAAGCAAGAAGGGAACGGATGGGCGCTTAAGCTTCATAATTTCGTCGCGCACCGCATCCGGGATTAAGCGTTCTGCCGCATAAAAATTCCCGATCATCCCATAATGTACTATAAGCGAACACGCGCATCAGTACGGAGGGATGATCATGAACTTGTCAGAGATGCTGTGCTACGCGGATATCGGCTTGCTGGATACCATCGCCAAGCAATATGCCTGCGAATGCAGCAGCCACTCGAAGAATGAGCTGATTCAAGCGATCCTTTCTGCGCTTCATCGCAAGGATTCCTTCGATCCCTTCATCAGCGAACTGAACGATGGGGAGATTGGATTGTTAAACCGTCTGCTCTTCGACAGAAGGTCTTATTACAGTTTAGAAGAATTAACGGCCTTTGTCAGCCAGGCGGTGAAGGAGCGTCCGGGCAGAGTCGGCGGAGAGCAGCAGGAGCAAGAGATCAGTCCGCGGGAGATGATCGCGAAGTTCAGACGGCGCGGCTGGTTGTTCAACGGTCATTCCCAGCAGACGAGGCACCTGTTTCGCATGCCGGAGGATATCAAGAAGCGTTTCTGCGACAGTTTCGCTTCCCATCTCAGCCGGCAGCTGGTCTATATTGATCAGCCTGAAGCCTACAGGGATGAACAGATGATCATCGGCCGGGATGTATGGCAATTCCTGCGCTTTGTTCATCACCACGAGGTGGCGCTCACGGTGGAAGGGACGATGTACAAGCGCACGCAAGAGCAGTTGATGGCTGCTTTTCATGTCAAAGAAGAATTGATCAAGTCGCGGGGATGGCGGTTCGGCTATGGGCGCAGGTTCAAAGATTATCCCAGCCGTCTCTCATTGATCTACGATTATTGTTACTTCACCGGGCTGATCGCAGAGACTGAGAAGGGCCTTCAACTGACAGAGAAAGGTACGAAGAAGGTCCTGCGCGAGCTTAAGGAAGATCCGGCTGAAATCTATCGCTTCTGGCTGAAGTTGTACAAAGGCCCGATTCCGAATCTGCAGGCCCTTGTTCAGTGGCTGTATCGGCTGTGCCGAACGTGGACAACCGCGGATTCCCTGCAATCCAGCCTTGTGAAGATGATCCAGCCCTTCTATTATGACCAGCCTGAACAGATTCTAAGGGAACGAATCCTTCATATGATGATGCATCTGGGTCTCCTGCAGATCGGAGAGGATCGGGAACTGGGCATGGTCGTCCGGATCAGTGAGCTCGGCGATCGCATCTTGTCAGGAGCTTATATCCCGGAGGAAGAGAAGATAGAATTGGAAGAAACCGTACCGCTGCTATGGGAGCAGGATTAGCCGAGATCCTGCTGCCGTTGGCATATCACCATACATGGGAGAGTGACGATATGACGCACAAATATCAAGGGGTTGAGCCCAAGCTCCATCCTTCGGTCTATCTGGCGCCGGGAGCGCAGGTGATCGGGGATGTGAGCATCGGTGAGGACAGTTCGGTCTGGTTCAATGCAGTGCTGCGCGGAGATGTGGCACCGATCATCATCGGCAGGCGCAGCAATGTGCAGGATTTGGCAGTGGGACATACAGATGAGAATCAACCGTTGATCATTGAAGATGGTGTAACCATTGGTCACGCAGCGATCGTACACGGCTGCACGATTCGCCGCGGCGCGCTGATCGGAATGGGTGCCGTCATATTAAATGGTGCGGAGATTGGGGAATACGCGATGATCGGCGCGGGTGCCGTGGTCACGGAAGGCACGGTGATTCCGCCGCGTTCCTTGGCGCTGGGCGTGCCGGCCAAAGTGGTCCGTCAGTTGAATGAGGAGGATCTTAAACATATGAAGAACAACGCTGCCAACTATGTGAGGAAAGGCAAGCAATACCGTGCGGAGCAAGCGGGTGAGCCATCGTGAAGTTCAGCGAACTCCGACAGGAAGATTGGCTGGCACTGCGATTGTATCTGGACACGTGCCTGTTGCCCGTCACAGGTCTGACGGGCAAGGAATCCCCAGTAGAAGCTGGAGAACGCTTGGAACAGCTGCGCGATCTCCTCGATCTGCTGGAAATCCCGTATCACGGCAGAACGGTTACTTATCCTGCCTGGCATTATGCGGCGGACGCCGAAGATCTGCGGGCTCAGCTGGACAAAGTGGTCGAAGGCCTGCGGGAGAGCGGCTTCCGCTATGTCATCGTCGTTACATTGATGGAATCTTTAGCGGAGATTCGAGAGGCGGATCTGGTGATTACGCCTGCCAATGCCTCCGCCGTCCCCGAATTGATCATGAAACTCTGGCAATAGCAAGACTTTTCATGCGATTCCCCGCAGTATATTTTTCACAGAGATGTGACAAATTCATAACAAATCGTTGAACACCGCCGATTGAAGTGACTTTTGCCCTTGCGCCATTCTTGACGCTCTATAGACCTTAGGCTATTATTATTATGTCTTAATGCGGTGAAGGTAATATTATCTAGTGCTGAACTTGCGATTGACAAAGGGGGGGGAACGACTGATGAGCGAACATACTATTCAGCACCCAACGGAAGGACAACAACCTAAGACCAAGATGCGTGAGATGTCCCGCCGTCAATTTTTGAACTATACGCTTGGCGGAACGGGCGGTTTTCTAATTGGTATTCCGCTCGTGTGGAACCTAAGGTTTGCGATTGATCCGCTGCTGCAGGCTAAGTCCCAATCGAACTTTGTGAAAGTCGCGGAAGTATCGGAGATAACTTCTACGCCTACCCGCTTCAAGTTCCAGGTTGAACAGGTGGATGGCTGGTATTACAGCAAACCTGAGATGGAAGCATGGATTGCAAAGGCTCCGGACGGCACCATCTATGCGCTTTCGCCGAAGTGTAAGCATCTTGGCTGCGTCGTAAGCTGGGCGCCGGAAGGACATGCACCAAATGAGTTTTACTGCCCTTGTCACGGTGCTAGATATACCATTGACGGCAAAGAACTGGCCGTTGCTTCGGCTCCCCTCGATGAATACGAGGTCAAGCTTCAAGATGGCTTCGTTTATCTAGGTCCGATTAAGGCGAATACGCGTGTGTGAAAGGGGCGTACATAATCGATGATGAACAAACTCTATAACTGGATCGACGAGCGCCTGGACATCACACCGCTGTGGCGTGATGTGGCCGATCATGAGGTACCGGAGCATGTGAACCCGGCGCATCACTTCTCGGCGTTCGTATACTGCTTTGGGGGATTGACCTTCTTCCTCGTCATGATTCAGATCTTATCCGGTGTATTCTTGACGATGTATTATGTGCCGGATATTGTGAATGCGCATGCATCCGTAGACTATCTTCAGTATAAGGTAGAATTCGGTGAGATCGTACGCGGTATGCACCATTGGGGTGCTTCGCTGACGATTGTGATGATGTTCTTACATACGCTTCGTGTTTTCTTTACTGGTGCTTATAAGGCGCCGCGTGAGATGAACTGGGTCGTCGGCGTACTGATCTTCGCAGTCATTCTCGGCCTTGGTTTTACAGGTTATCTCTTGCCATGGGATAACAAGGCGTATTTCGCCACACAGGTCGGGATTGAGATCGCAGCTTCCGTCCCCTTCGTCGGCGATATCATCAAGGAGTTCCTGCAAGGCGGCGAGATCGTGGGTGCCCAGACCTTGACCCGTTTCTTCGCCCTTCATGTATTTATCTTGCCGGCTATCCTGCTTGGTCTCTTAGCGGCACATTTCATCATGATCCGCAGGCAGGGTATCTCGGGACCGCTGTGATGGAAGGGGGTTACTAGATATGGCTCAAGACCGCAAGGATACGGAGAAAGTAGTATATGTCGGCGATTCTAGGGTGCGCCGCGTACAGAGGACGAATATTCCGAAAGATTATTCGGCATATCCGGGCAAGACCGAGGCCTTTGTCCCGAACTTCTTGCTGAAGGAATGGATGGTCGGCGCCGTCGTATTGGTCGGCTTTATGATCTTGGTGATGACAGAACCGCCGCCGCTGGGTTATCCTGCGGATCCGACCAACACCGCCTTCATTCCGATTCCGGACTGGTACTTCCTGTTCTTGTATCAGTTCTTGAAGTATGATTATGTATCCCAGAGCTTCGTCATGTTCGGTGCTGTACTCGTGCCGGGCATTGCCTTCGGCGCCTTGCTGCTCGCCCCATGGCTTGACCGCGGCAAGGAGCGGCGCTGGTACAAGCGGCCCGTCGCGTCAGGGGTCATGCTCTTAACCTTGGCTTCGATGATCTATCTGACCTATGTCGCATGGACGGATTATGAGCGTACATTGGAAGAGCAGGGGATCACGCCGGAGCATATCGAGCGGGCAAGACTCATTGCCGACGGCGAGATCGAAGGCGGTGCGCCGAGGGCGGCAGAAGAACCGACTCCCCTCGTGGCTGTGGATGAAGCCGGGTATGAGATCTATCAGAATTCGACCTGTCTGAACTGCCACGGCACAGACTTGATGGGCTCAAGCTTCGCGCCAAGCCTGCGGGGAATCGGTGATAAGTATACAGCCGATGAGATTCATGATATCATTATTAATGGGAAAGGGATCATGGCCGGTCAGCTGCAGGACAACTTGAACAAGGGTCTGACCGAAGATGATCTGCAAGTGCTTGCCGATTGGCTTGCGAAGCAACAAACACAAGAAGAATAACATAACCGCAATGGAGGGAGGATTCGCTTGCAGGCAAGAAAGATTGCCGGCAGCGGGTCAGCCCTCTTTTCACTGTTTGCAGATTGACAGCAATTTCGCACAGAGGGGAGTCATACTTTTGTCAATCCGTGGTTTGTGGAGATGGTTCTGGAGCCAAGAGAACTTGCTCAGCCGCTGGATGCTGCACACGCTGATCGTCGTCGTGGGTCTGGGTACGGTATACGGCTATTACTGGTATTGGAATCAGCTGGTGGATACCTTCTATCATATCTCACCCTGGTTGCTGCCGATCGTACCGGACAGCCCGACGGCCAGCTTATTCTTCACATTCGCCGTGTTATATCTCGCTTATGATCGTCATCGCGGACGTCTAGGCGGGATTGAACAGGGCGCACGCATCGGCTTCGTGCGGGGCTTCGTCGAAGCCTTCGCCATGGTGACGATGGTGAAGTACGGCATCTGGGCCGTGGTGATCATCTACTGGGCTTATGCACTAGGTGAACCTTACCACTGGCAGCACGGGATGTTAACGGCATCCCACTTAGCAATGGTCTTTGCCGCCTGTGTCTACGGCAGGTTTTTCCGTTATCGTCTGCTTCATCTGGCCTGGGTGGCCCTGTGGACGATCATGAATGATATCATCGATTACCGGCTCGCCGTGTATCCGTGGTTATCCAGACATCTTCTTCCGTACTTGGCAGATGTGGAACGATTTACTTTTGTGATGAGCATCGCCTCGATTGCCTTGGCTGCACTTTATATCTGCCTACGGCAGAGAAAGTTGCCGGGTACATAGTCTAATTGTGGACATCCCCCCATATGTTATGAATAAGGGAGGGATGTCCAGTGTTATCTAAGCGATACCGTTGGATCGCCGGCTTCTTGGTGATCGTCTGTGCGATCCTTGCAGGCTGTAATGGGGATGCGGGCGGATTGCCCGATGAAACGCATAGGGATGATCTCGATGAAGAGAGGAGGGTCCCTCCGCAGCAACAGCAGCGGCTGCAGCTGTTAGATGAGACGGCGGACCGTATGTATGCGGAGCTGATGAAGGGGGAGCTCTTGGCGGCTCGAGAGCGCATGCGAGAACTTGGGGAACTTGCCGGCCGCATCGAATGGGCGGGCATCACCAGCGTGGAAGGCATGGAAGCACTGATGACCGCCATCGTCCAGGCTAAGGAACTCATGAATGCGGTGCAGGCTGAACCGGCCCGCTTGCAGATCGCGGCTGCGCAGGTGCGCCTGACGACGGATGCCTTGCTGCACAGGCATCAGCCGCTGTGGCTGGAATATGAGAAAACGCTGCGCACCGATACGGAGAAGCTGCGCGAGGCCGTGGAAGAAGGACGGAATGTCATCCAGGCGGCACAGCAGATCTACAGAGATTATCAAGTCATTCGTCCCGCAGTTCTGATCTCGAGACCGATTGAACTGAATGTGAAGATCGAATCCCTGCTCGCCTTCTTCATGCAGCAAGCGAACGTCATAGATGACCGTTTGCTGGAGCAGGTTGCGGAATTGTCCCGTACATGGGATGAGCTGTTCGGCAAGGATGTATCCGCATACTTGCCGTATGCCGAAGGCCAGAATCCGACCTACTGGACCTTGGTGATCGGTTCGATCATCATCACCGTGCTCTGTTTCGTCGCTTATCGCAAATATCAAAGCGAAATGGACGTTGTGCCGGTAACGGGGAGGAAGAAGAACGAGCGCTGAGGAATCAATGTTCCTCTCGAAAACCTTCGCCAAGCACATCCTGGACTTCGCTGATGACGATAAACGCCCGCGGGTCAACGGAACGCACGAGGAGCTTCAGCCGGTGCATCTGCGACCGCGAGACGATGCAGTAGATGATATCCTTCGCTTGCTTGGAATAAGCGCCTTTGGCCGGTATAATCGTAACCCCGCGGTCGATCTCTCGCGTGATGAGATCGGCCATTTCCGCGCCTTTTTCCGTGATGATCGTATAAGCTCTGGCTGCATAAGCGCCTTCCTGGATGAAGTCGATGATCCGGGTTGCGATGAAGACGATGACAAAGGTATATAGGATTTTCTCACGCGGAATATAGAAGAACGATGCGCCGATGACGGCGGCGTCGATCCAGAGCATCGTTCTGCCCATCGGCCAATGTTTGAGTTTATAAGCGATTCTAGCAATGATATCGGAGCCGCCCGTCGTTCCGCCGGCGCGGAAAACGATGCCGAGACCGAGCCCCGTGGTTACTCCTGCATACAAGGTAGCCAGGAAGAAGTCCTGTTCTGTCTGGAAGGTAAGCAGCATACCGCTGTCGATGAATCTCTCCATAACCCAGAGGAAGAAGGAGAGGGACAGGGTGCCGAGGATCGTATAGATCATTTCCACCTTGCCGATGAACCGCAGACCGAGCAGGAAGAGAGGGATATTGATCAGCAGGGTGAGCAACGAGGGCGGCCAATCAAACATATAATTTAACAAGATGGCGATTCCCGTAACTCCGCCTTCCATGAATTGATTGGGGATCAGGAACATATGTAAACCGAAGGCATAGATCGCCGTTCCAAGCAGGATGGGAATGACTGTTCGGAATAGATGTTTCCAGAAGCTGATTTTCACCGGTTGTTCCTCCATTCGAGTGAGTTTTCATTATATTAAACTTCCCATACAAAAATATTTGTCATCAAATCCACTTTGCGTTAACATGAGAGTAAAAGTCAACACCGAGGAAGGGGTAAGCATGGAGCAGAAAACCTTGACAGAGATTCAGCGGGAAGTCGATGCATACATATCGCAGTTTAAAGAAGGCTATTTCAGTCCCTTGGCGCTGCTCGCCCGCCTCATGGAAGAAGCGGGAGAGCTGGCCCGCGAGGTGAATCACCTCTATGGAGAGAAGCCGAAGAAGCCGGATGAACCGGAGAACTCCATCGAACTTGAGCTGGGTGATCTGCTTTTTATCCTTGTATGTTTTGCCAATTCCCTGCAGATCGACTTGACAGAAGCCCATCGCAAGGTGATGGAGAAGTTCAACACCCGGGATTCGAACCGCTGGACCAAAATTAACACCGAACCTTAAAGGCCGTCATATGCTGTACCATCAGCCGTATATAAGGAGGGTGGTGCGCCCATGGACGGCAAACGAGAGATCAAGAAAGCCTATGAATCCATTCTGGACAATGATTTCGAACAGGCGATCCGCTCCTTCGAGCAAGCGATCGAGATGGAGCCGGATAATGCAGAATATCATTATAAGCTGTCGATCACGTATGCGCGCAGCGGCAGACTGCCTTCAGCATTGACTCATGCACGCAAAGCCTGCGATCTGGAACCGGCGCACGACACCTATCGGTTCCACCATCTGCATCTGCAGGCCGTCGAGATGGTGCAGCAAGCTGAGAAACTAGCCGAGACCGGCGGCTCCCGCAGACTAAGGCTGGCTGAGAAGCTGCTCCAAGCAGCCGTTCGTAAGGATCCGCTGTGTTTGGAAACCTATCTGTTGTTAAGCGCGATCTATGCGGAACAAGGCCGATACCCGCAGGCTGCTGAGGCCGTGCAAGAAGTGCTGAAGCTGAGCCCGCAGCATGAAGCCGCATTACAACATATTGAACAATATAAGGTGCAATTTCAACCTTATATGAATATACCGTAAGCAAAGGAGTAAGCAATATGATAAAAGTAGCTGTCAGCGGTGCCGGCGGACGCATGGGCCGCGAAGTGGTAAAGATGGTATTGGGAGATGAAGAACTGCAGCTTGTTGCAGCGATTGACCCGGGAGCTCAGGGAATGGATGCCGGACGATTGGTTGGCGCAGAACCCTGCGGTGTGATCATCGCCGATGATCTCTCCTCTGCCTTGCTCGAATCCGGTGCCGATGTGATGGTGGACTTCACCGTGCCCCAAGCGGCCGTTCAGAATACGAAGATCGCGATCGAATCCGGCGTTAGACCGGTCGTGGGCACGACCGGTTTTACCCGTGATGAGATCGATATGTTGGACAAGCTTGCCAAGGAACGCGGGATCGGCGGGATCATCGCGCCGAACTTCTCCATCGGGGCGATCCTGATGATGAAATTCGCGGCCCAAGCGGCAAAGTATTTCCCGCATGTGGAGATCATCGAATATCACGGTGATCAGAAGCTGGATGCCCCTTCGGGGACGGCGGTGAAGACAGCCGAATGGATCTCCGCGGTGCGTGAAGAATTCCGGCAAGGGAATCCTAATGAAGAAGAGAAGATAGAGGGCGCTCGCGGCGGACTGTATGACGGCTTCCGCATTCACAGCGTGCGTTTGCCGGGGATTTTTGCACAGCAGGAGGTCATCTTCGGCGCTTTCGGACAGACGCTGAAGATCCGGCATGATTCCTATGACCGAGCGGGATATATGCCCGGGGTGAAGACCGCCGTCAAGAAAGTCATGGAACTCAAAGGCATCGTCTATGGTTTTGAACAGTTTATCGACTAGACATCATTAGGGAGAGTGTACGATGAAAATCGCGCTAATCGCTCACGACCGCAAAAAGGACGAAATGGTGGATTTCGTTATTGCATATGAGCATGTCTTTGCCAAACACCAGCTCTATGCTACAGGAACCACAGGCAAAAAAATCATGGAACATACGTCGCTGAAAGTTCACCGCTTCATGTCCGGCCCCCTCGGCGGGGATCAACAGATCGGTGCGATGGTGGCGGAGAATGATATGGATCTGGTCATCTTCCTGCGCGATCCGCTTATGGCGCAGCCTCACGAACCGGATATCAACGCCTTGCTTCGGCTGTGTGATGTCTACGGCATCCCGCTGGCTACGAATATCGCAACGGGCGAACTGCTTGTCAGAGCTCTGGACCGCGGCGACTTTGCATGGCGCGAGCATGTCGAGCGGTATCGATCCAAGGATGATAACGGCTAAAACCTGCTCATCCCAGGACAAGCTGTAGTGCCGAGCCATCTATAAGGAGGACGGATTCTATGGACCCAACGCAGAAATCATCGCAGCAAAGTCATCCTTCATTGAAGATCGGCATCACCTGCTATCCTACCTTGGGCGGATCAGGCGTTGTCGCAACGGAATTAGGCATCAGCCTTGCAGAACGAGGTCATGAGGTGCATTTCATCACCCAAAGCATGCCCTTCCGACTCGGCAAATACCATCAGAATATCTACTATCATGAGGTTCAGGTGAGCGATTACTACGTGTTCCGGTACCCGCCTTATGATCTGTCCCTGGCCAGCAAAATGGCTCAGGTGGCGAATATCCACGGTCTCGATCTGCTGCATGTGCATTATGCAGTGCCTCATGCCGTGTGTGCGATCTTGGCCAAGCAGATGGTCGGCGACCATCTCAAGGTCGTGACCACTCTCCATGGAACGGATATCACAGTCCTCGGGCACGACCAGGCGCTGAAGGAGATCATTCGCCTCGGCATTAACCGCAGCGATGCGGTAACTGCGGTGTCGAAGGATCTGCTGCAAGAGACGCGGCGTCTCTTGCAGATCGACCGCCATATCGATCTGACGTACAATTTCATCGACAGCCGCATCATCCATCCGAAGGATGTGACGGAACATCGCCGGGAATATGCCGAGCCCCATGAGAAGATCCTGATGCACATCTCCAATTTCCGTCCGGTCAAACGGGCCATGGATGTCGTCGAGATCTTCCGCCGGGTGGCGCAGCAGCTGCCCTGCAAGCTGCTCTTCGTCGGTGAAGGACCGGAACTGCACAAGGTGCATGCCAAGATCCAGGAGGAAGGGCTGCAGGATCGGGTATTCTTCCTCGGCAAGCAGAATGATATCGCCCATGTGATCTCCCTTGCTGACGTGCTGCTGCTCCCTTCGGAGAAGGAGAGCTTCGGTTTGGTCGCGCTTGAAGCGATGGCCTGCGGCGTTCCCGTGGTTGCATCCCGCGTCGGCGGCATCCCGGAGCTGGTCGCTCACGGTGAGACCGGTTATCTGGCGCCGATAGGGGATACTGCTCAGATGGCTGAACATACCGTGAAGCTGCTGAGCGATCCGGATCTCTATCGCAGGTTGTCCGAGCAGTGCATCGCGCGCGCTCGCAACGAATTCAACAGCACGAAGATCACCGATCTCTACGAGCAGATCTATCATCGCGTGCTCGGCATTCCCGCCGGCGGCAGTGAGCAACCGGATCCGCCCGGAGCGGAAGATGTGCACGAGGTGGGTTGTAACCGATGATGAATGCGAATCTATTGCTGGAAGAGGCGAGGCAGATCTTGGCTCGCTTGCAGCAAGCTGGTTTCAAGGCTTATCTGGTCGGTGGTTTTGTGCGGGATCATCTCTTAGGCAGGCCTGTACATGATATCGATATCGCTACGTCCGCCGCCCCGGCGGACGTGATGCATTTGTTCCCGCGGTCCGTTCCTACGGGGCTGCGGCATGGTACGGTCACCGTCGTCATGCCCGTGCACAGCTTCGAAGTGACGACCTTCCGGAAGGACGGGGAGTACAAAGATCACCGCCGGCCGGAGACGGTGGAGTATGTTGATTCGCTGCATGAGGATCTGGCGCGGCGAGATTTTACGATTAACGCGATGGCTATGGATATCAACGGTCAGGTCATCGACCCCTTCGGCGGGCAGCAGGATCTGAAAGAGGGGGTGCTGCGCTGTGTCGGCGAAGCGGCGCATCGGTTCGAAGAGGATGCTCTGCGCATGCTGCGCTGCATTCGTTTCGCGGCGAATTACCGCCTTGCGATCGACGAAGAAGCCTGGTCAGCGATTCTCGCCCTGCGCCCGCTTATGAAGCATATCGCGATGGAACGCGTGCGCATCGAACTGAGCAAGACGATCGAGGGCGAAGATCCGGACCGCGGCGTGCTGCTCCTCCTCAGCTCTCGACTGCTCGCCTATACGAAGGAAGAGCTGGCTTGGCGGCCGTTCGCAGCATCAGACGCGAAGGAGCGGCTGCTGGCCGAGCTTAAGCTCGTGCGCATGTCCCCCCTCGCCCGCTGGGTAAGCTTATTCCTGGCTGGAGAACATACGAGTGATGAGGCAGACGTGATCGCCCGGAAGCTGACCTTCACCAACGAGCTGCGCAGCCGCATCGTGAAGTCCCTTAGGATGTATGAGCATATGCGGCGGGAGACGGCTGCCGATGCGCCGCTTGCGGAACGGGATCTCAGGCGCATCTGGTGCGACGGCGCAGTTACTTATGGACGGGAAGCTGCCGAAATCTTGTATGAAGTGAGAGATCTTTATCGCACGGAATCATGGCATGAACTCACGGTCCGGCGAATGCCGGATTGGCTGGCGGAGATGAGCGTGTGGACTCCGGCTGATCTGGCGGTGAGCGGGCGCGATGTGATGCATCTGAGGGCGCGCAAGGGGCCGTGGATCAGCCGCTTATTACATGAGCTGACCGTCGATGCGGCCATGGGAGAAGCGGTGAATGAGAAGCAGGAACTGCTTCGGCTTGCAGAAGATTATATGAGGAAGTGGGATCCATCTTGACAGCTTGCATCCAAGTGGAGAAGCTGCGCAGCCTGTTAGGCGGCCGCCGCTACGGGCACACGATCCATTACACAGAGACCTCGACGTCAACGCAGGATATCGCTGCGAAGTTCATTCGCGAAGGGGCGGATGAGGGATTGCTCGTCCTTGCAGAGACGCAGACGGCAGGCAGGGGACGGCTGGCGAGAACTTGGTACTCGCCGCCGGGCTCCGGGATCTACATGAGCCTGATCCTCAAGCCTCATCTGCCGCAGCGGCACATGCCCCAGCTGACCATCGTCGCTGCTGCGGCTCTGTGCCGCGTACTGCGCAGGCTGACGGGCCTCGATATCCACCTTAAATGGCCCAACGATCTCCTGGTGAACGGCCGCAAGATCAGCGGCATCCTAGTGGAATCCTTTAGTCACGAAGGTGAGACTTGGATGATCTTGGGCGTTGGGATCACGGTGAACGTGCGGCAGGATGAGTTCCCTGACTGGCTCCAGCACCGGGCGACCTCCCTGGCGGCAGCCAGCGGGCGGACATGGGATAGGGAGGAGATCATCGCCAGCTTTCTCCACGAATTAGAATTGCTGATTGACTTATACTTACAAGAGGGGTTTTCGGTATTTCGCACGATCTGGGATCTCTATGCCTGGCAGCCTGATGAACCCATTGAACTGACCACCCCGCAGGGGGCGATTCGCGGCGAGCCGATCGCCATTGACGAAAACGGCGCATTAGTGATAAAGTTGGAAGGCGGCAATGAAACGTATATTTATTCAGGAGAAATCATCGCTTCGACCAGCTGACACAACGGACGGATTGTATTATACTGGAACTATGAGGCGGTATCCGGACTGGAACTGCACTCGTGCCGTGACAGTATGCAATTGAACAACGTCAAACTGTACTATGGTAAGGTCGGATTCTGCTTAGAACCTTAAGGACTGAGACAGAAGGGATCTTGACTGATGGATTCTTTCTTGTGTGCATAGGACCTTAAGCTGGCAGGCTTAAGGTTTTTTATATACTCACCGTTTCGGTCCTTCCTAAGAACATGGAGGAATGAATCATGAGTGACAAAGTCAAAAAGCTCAACACTTCCACGATCAGGCGAATGAAGGTAAACCGCGAGCCGATCGCGATGATTACCGCCTATGACTATCCCTCAGCGAAGCTTGCGCAAGAAGCCGGGGCAGACATCCTCCTGGTCGGCGATTCCCTGGGCATGGTCGTGCTGGGGTATGATTCGACGATCCCGGTCACCTTGGAGGATATGATCCACCACAGCAAAGCGGTGACGCGCGGCGCGGATCACTGCTTCGTGGTTGCTGATCTCCCCTTCGCCACCTATCATGGCAGCATCGATCGGACGATCGCTAACGCCGCCAGGCTGATGCAGGAGGGGCGGGTTCATGCGCTGAAATTGGAGGGCGGCGCGGAAATCGCAGAACATGTAGAGGCCTGCGTCAGAGCCGGCATCCCGGTGATGGGCCATATCGGTCTTACGCCGCAGTCCGTGTTGCAGCTCGGCGGCTGGAAGATCCAGGGCAAGAGCTTGGAGCAAGCGGAGAAGCTTGTGCAAGATGCCAAGGCATTGGAACAAGCAGGCGCTTTTTCCATCGTCCTGGAGATGGTGCCGGAGGAACTCGCTGCCCACATCACGGAACAGCTGACCATCCCGACCATCGGCATCGGTTCCGGCAGATATTGTGACGGCCAGGTGCTCGTCTATCACGATGTGCTGAACTATGCGACGCCGATTAAACCGCGCTTTGTGAAGCAGTATGCGGACATCGGAAGCACGGTTCAGACGGCGATTGCCCAGTATGTGAGCGAGGTTAAGAACCGGAAGTTCCCAGGGGAAGAGAACGTCTACCACAACGATGAAGGAGTTATCGACCAGCTCAAGCATAACTCTTCAGCAGGAGATGAGAATCCGCGATGAAAGTCATTCGCACCATTGCAGGGATGCGGCAAGAGATCAAGCAATATCGAATTGAACACCCCGCGGGAGTCATCGGCTTCGTGCCGACCATGGGATATCTGCACGGAGGACACGAGAGTCTGATACACCGCGCAAGACAGGAAGCTGATCTGGTCGTCCTGAGCATCTTCGTGAACCCCTTGCAGTTCGGACCGAACGAGGATTTTGAACGATATCCCCGGGATGAAGAACGGGATCTTAGGATTGCCGCAGAAGCCGGGGCAGATCTTGTCTTCATACCGAAAGTTCAAGAGATGTATCCACGGGAAGTACTCACTACTGTTCAAGTGCGGAAGATTACGGAGAGGCTGTGCGGGGCTTCGCGGCCGGGGCATTTTGACGGGGTTTGCACCGTCGTGTCTAAACTGTTCCATATCGTAGGCCCTGACCGCGCTTATTTTGGCATGAAAGACGCCCAGCAGGTTGCGGTGATCATGCAGATGGTACAAGATCTGAATATACCGGTGGAGATCGTTCCTTGCCCGACGATGCGGGAAGCCGACGGACTGGCTCTCAGCTCGCGCAATGTCTATCTGAATGAAGAGGAGCGGAGGCAGGCTGTTGTGCTCTATCAAGCATTGGAAGCTGCAGATGAATATATTCACACGCAGCAGGGAGGAACTTGCGAGGAACTTCGCGAAATGATTAGGCAGAAGATCCAAATGGCGCCGCTTGCGGACATTGATTATATTGAAATTGTTACCTTTCCTGGGTTGGAGCCTCTCCCGGATCGGGTGAAGATCGCCGGCACCTTGCAGCAGCAGCCGGTACTCGCCGCTCTTGCCGTTAGATTTGGCAGCACCAGACTCATTGATAACCGCTTGTGGACGGCTAAAGGGGGGTTGGTCTGAGATGTTTCGCACGATGCTTAAGAGCAAGATTCACAGAGCGACTGTAACGGAAGCGAATCTGAATTATGTGGGCAGTATTACCATCGATGAGGATCTGATGGATTTGGTCGACATTGCAACCAATGAACAGGTGCAGGTCGTCAATAACAACAACGGAGCGCGGCTGATCACCTATGCTATTCCGGGCCCGCGGGGTTCCGGCGTGATCTGCCTCAACGGCGCAGCAGCGCGCCTCGTGCAGCCGGGGGATATCGTCATCATCATGGCCTATGCTCAGGTGCCTGAAGAACAAGTGCGCACCCATCAGCCGAAGGTGGCGATCATGGGTGCAGACAATAAGGTATTGGAAGTAGTCAACGCTGAAATCCACGGTACGATTCGATAAAAGTGGCATGCCGCATGAGAATGAAATCCCCGCTGACAACACACAATGAGGAAAAAAGGCGGGGATGCGGCATGATGTTTAAATCTTTATTCGACTGCATGCATGAAATATTGGATCAGATCATCGTGGAATACCCGGCGGCAATCGGAGCCCGCAGGGAGGAATTGGAGGAACAGCTGCTCGCCTTAAAGGAGATGAGCGACCAGTATCTTGAACAATGGATCCTGTTCGAAGAGAAGATGGCATCCGTTGTGAAGAGCATCGAGGGTGAATCCTCAGCCGAATGGCTGCATCACGGATTGGCATCTGAAACGTTCCGCCGCGGTCAAGGATATTATAAGTTGTTTATGTTTGAACAGGCGATCAAGGAGTTTGAACAACTGGTTGAACAATACGGTGATTTCCTTGTTGCCCGGTTATATCTGGCCATGGGTTATCTGCAGAAGGGAGATCTTGACGAGGCGAGCAGGCATTTAAATCTGATCGTTCCTTTGACGGAGAACAAGAAGTTTCTGGCTGTATCCTACAATGCCCTTGGCTGCATCCAAGCGAAGAAGGGCAATATCGAACAAGCCGCAGAATATTTTCAGAAAGCTATCGATCTGGATCCGACATACGAGGATCCCAGCACGAATCTCGAGTTATGCGGCAAAGATCATGAAGGACTTCAGTTCGGCATGACGGTCATCTAATGCCGTGAGACGATTAGATATAGCTGCATGTCGGCAGACGCATATTGGCTGCTGTTGGCAGCTGCATGCTGATCATGCAACCACGTTAGGTAAGCCATAAGATTGGAGAACATGGGATGAAATTTGCAGTAATCGATGTAGAGACGACGGGCAATCGCTCCGACGACGCGGTGATTCAGATCGGCATTGCCCTCGTCGATGATGGGGAAATCACGGGCACTTATGCCTCTTATGTATATACGGATAAGGAGATACCGGAATTCATCGAACAGCTGACGGGGATCAGCCGGCAGATGGTCGACCAAGCTCCGAGGGTTGAACAAGTGGCAGCAGAGATTCTGCCGCTTCTGGAAGACCGGATGTTGGTTGGGCACAATGTTAATTTTGACTTGGATTTCTTACAGCGCATGCTGATCGAAGCGGGGTATGCTCCCTTTGTTGGGCGCGTGCTCGATACGATGGATTTGCTGCGCATCTGCTACCCTCAGCTTGGAAGTTTGCGGCTTCACATGGTGTGCAATGAACTCGGCGTTCCTTTGGACAAGCCGCATCGAGCCGATCAAGACGCCGTTGCTACGGCGAAGGTATGGCTTCTATGCCTGGACAGGTTGAACCGCCTGCCGCTGCTTACACTGCAGCGGTTATCTTCGTTGCTTGCGGGACGCAGCGACCTTGCCGATCTGCACTTCTTGATCGATCAGTACAGGTTCGTGCGTGAGATGAGTCAAGACTTGGAGATGGATGAGGGAACCTATTTCCGCCAGCTGCATCTGAAGGCGGGCGATTGGACGGAGGCCGGAGAGGGAGACGGGGAAGAGGAAGCAGAGCAGGTCCTTCTTGACCTGAGCTTCGAAGAATTTTACGAACTCGTTAAGCAGAGACTCAAGCGTTCCTTCGCGCTTTATGAGGAGAGGGAAGAGCAGGAGACGATGATTCGCGAGGTATACGATGCCTTCCAGGACAGCAAACATCTGCTCATCGAAGCGGGAACGGGCACGGGCAAATCCCTGGCCTATCTGCTGCCTGCTCTATATACGAGCTTGTCCCAGGAGCGGCGCGTCGTTGTCAGCACGCATACGATCAATCTGCAGGAGCAGCTCCGGCAGCGTGATCTTCCGCTGCTCATGGAAATCTCGCCTTACCCGTTCAAAGCTGCACTCCTCAAAGGCAGGAACCATTATCTGTGCTTGCGCAAGTTTGAGCAGCGCCTAACCCAACGTGATTATGACAGCCGAGATCATTATATCGCCGCTGCTCAGATCCTCGTATGGCTTGGGGAGACGGAAGCCGGGGATGATGAAGAACTGCACCTGAACCCCCGCGGCAAGGAATTCTGGCGAACGGTGGAAAGTGACACCAATTCTTGTTTGAACCGCGCCTGCCCATGGTTTAGGAGATGCTATTATCATCGGTCGCGCAATGAAGCGGCGCAGGCGGATATCCTCATCACCAACCATTCGATGCTGCTGACCGATGTCCGGGCGGAGAACCGGATTATCCCCCATTATGATCTGCTTGTCATCGATGAAGCTCATCATTTCGAACAGACGGCCAGTAAACATATGGGGATCGAGATCAGCTACTATTCCTTCTTGAACCCCTTGAACTGGCTTGTGAAGGATGCGAGATCAGGGGCGATCTATCCGCTGATCGAGCAACTGGCGGCGAGCGGCCATGAACAAGGTCAGGCATGGGCCGAGCAGCTTGAGACATTGATCCCGGTGATTCATGAGGTCAAGCAGGACTGGGAGCACTTGTCCGGAATTCTCTACGAAGCTGCGGAGAGAACCGCCGGCACTTCCCAAGGGGACAACAGCATGGTCTTGCGCTTGAAGAAAGAGCAGCTTCCTGGAAACTGGGATGATTGCGTAAATATAGAGGACAATATCTATATGAAATTAACGGACATCTGCCGCAAGCTGGAGAAGGTAGCAGCGGGGATGAAGGAAGCTGAGAGCAGTTACAATCTGCAGAGTGCGGTCACGGACCTCAGCGGCAATATCGTGAACCTTGTGAAAATCCGAGACCACCTGCGCTTCTTGATCCAGCTTGATGATCCTAATTATGTTTACTGGATTGAGGCGAATGCCTTCTACAAGCATCGCTCGCTGTCGTTCATGAGCGTGCCGATCGATGTGAGTGAGCTGCTCAAGGACCAGTTATTCGATCAGAAGGAGAGCGTCGTGCTGACCTCTGCCACCTTGTCCGTTAATCAAACCTTTGATTATGTGGTTGAACAGCTAGGACTTAAGGAAGCCCATGACGAAGGACAGGTGAAGACGGTCCAGCTCCCTTCGCCGTTCCGTTATGATGAACAGGCACTTGTCTTGATCCCGCGGGATTTTCCAAGCATACGCGGTTCACACGCCGACAATCGCTTCCTCGAGATGCTGGTTCGTTCGCTGGCTGAGATCTCGCTGGTCAGCGAAGGCAGGATGATGGTGCTCTTCACCTCGTACAAGATGCTGCGGCAAGTGCACGGTGAGCTCAAGAACCGCCTGACCCAGCACCATATGCAGGTGCTTGGACAGGGAATCGAGAGCACAAACCGCAGCAAGCTGATTCGCATGTTCCAAGAAACGCCCAAATGCGTGCTGCTTGGCACCTCCAGCTTCTGGGAAGGGGTGGATATCCCGGGTGATGCGTTAAGCGTTCTGGCGATCGTCAGACTGCCTTTCCAGCCGCCGAATCACCCTTATGTGGAAGCGAAGAGCGAATATATGAAGAGCCGCAACATGAATCCATTCATGAAATATTCCGTACCGCAGGCGGTTATCCAGTTCAAGCAAGGCTTCGGCAGGCTTGTGCGCACGGTTAATGACAGAGGAATCGTTGTCGTGTATGATACTCGAGTGATCGATACGCAGTATGGCAAATATTTCTTGCGATCGCTGCCTAAACCGCGTATGGAGCAATCCGCTGCTGCTGACATGGCCGCACGTATTCGAGAGTGGCTGCAGTCTTCATATACTTGACGATGAAGGGAAGGGGTAGTATGAAGTCTTCGCTCAAAATATCCGAAACCGTCGTGCGTCGTTTGCCGATCTACCTTCGCTATCTGAATGAGCTGAGCATGAGAAATGTTCAAACGGTGTCATCTCAGGAACTGGGCAATCGGCTTGATCTCAATCCGGCTCAGATCCGCAAGGATCTAGCGTACTTCGGAGAGTTCGGCAAGAAGGGGATAGGTTATGATGTCAGTTATTTGATCGAGAAGATCCGGCAGATCTTAAAGCTTGATCAGACGATCAATGTGGCGCTGATCGGGGCGGGTAATCTGGGGGTTGCCCTCTGCAACTACAATATGTATCAGAAGGACAATATGAAGATCCAAGCGGTCTTCGATAATCATCCAGACAAAATCGGCCAGACGATTAATCATCTGACTGTACTGCCGCTCAGTCAGATGCATGAGAAGATTAGAGCCGAGAACATCCGGGTAGGGATCATCACCGTGCCTGCATCGGAGGCGCAGAACGTCGCTGATCAATTGGTTGAGGCAGGCATTGAGGGGATCCTGAACTTTGCGCCGACGATCATTAAAGTGCCCGAGCACATCCGGGTGCATTATGCAGATTTTACAGCAGATCTGTTAAGCTTGGCATATTATCTGGAGTGAGTTCTGGGATTACTTGTAAGAGGAAGAATAGTCAGGAGGTAGGGAGCTTTGCGTATAAGGATCAAAGATGGGCTGTATCTAACGATGGATGAACAGAACTTGTATGCCTCCGGTGATCTGCTGATCGAGGATGACCGGATCATTCAAGTCGGCGGGCAGGCGCCGGAAGATTGGCAGGCGGATGAGACGATCAGCGGCAAAGGGAAACTGTTCATGCCCGGCCTGGTCAATACCCACGGTCACACGCCGATGTCTCTCCTAAGAGGCTATGCTGATGATCTGGCATTGCAAGTATGGCTTGAAGATCATATGTGGCCGATGGAAGCGAAGTACACGGAACAGGATGTGCGTTATGGTTCGCTGCTCTCCATCGTCGAGATGATCAAGGGCGGAACGACGACCTTCGTTGATATGTACGATCATACGGAGGTGATCGCCGCTGCTGTGGAAGAGTCGGGCATGCGCGCCGTCTTGACGCGGGGCGTTATCGGTCTGTGCTCGAAGGAGGAGCAGCAGGCGAAGCTGCAGCATGCCGTTAACTTCGCAAAGGAATGGCACGGCAAAGCCGATGGCCGGATCACGACGATGCTGTCGCCGCATGCCCCTTATACATGCCCGCCGGATTATATTGAACAATTCGTCGAGGCTTCCCGCGATCTGAATCTGCCCATCCATACGCATATGTCAGAGACGATCAAGGAAGTGGAACAGAATGTGAAGGATTACGGCGCAAGACCCGTCGAGCATCTGCTGAAGCTCGGTGTGTTCGACAGGCCTTGTCTGCTGGCTCACGCCGTCCACCTGACGGATGAGGAGATCAGCATCTTGGCTGAATATGATGTGCGAGTCTCCCACAATCCTGGCAGCAATTTAAAGCTGGCAAGCGGCATCGCCCGTGTCCCGGAACTGCTGCGTGCCGGGGTGAAAGTCTCCTTGGGCACTGACAGCTCGGCCAGCAACAACAATTTGGACATGTTTGAGGAGATTCGGTTGGCCGCACTGCTGCACAAAGGGGTTACGTATGATCCGACCGTAGTGCCGGCGTTAACGGCGCTTCGCATGGGTACGATCGCAGGCGCTGAGTCGATCTGGCTTGATGAGGTGGGACTCTTAAAACCCGGTTGCAAAGCGGATATCATCGCCATTGACATCGATCAACCGCATATGATCCCGCATACGGATCTGGTTTCGCATATCGTGTATTCCGCTTCCCAACATGATGTTACCGATGTATGGGTTGATGGCAGACAGCTGTTAAAGAATCGAGCACTAACGACTCTGGACGAAGAGCAGATCCGCTGGGAAGCGGCAAGATGCTTTGAACGGTTAAATGGCTAGAAGCAGATTGGAAGAATGGCGGGAAGAGAGCAGGCGCCGTACCATTCGGGCGGCCATCATCAGCAGTGTCACCCTTGTGCTTCTGGCTCTCTTCCTCTTACATCGCTGGTATGTATCGATCCATGCATCGTATTGGGAACAGCGGGATATGAGCGTCAGCGAGGCGGTCTATGCCGGCCAGCTAATCGAAGTATGGTCCTCCGAAACCTATAACGGCGAGCAGCCCTGGTTCATCATCCAAGGGATGGATGAGGAAGGACAAGCGAAGATCGTATGGGTATCCGAAGAGCAAACCATCGTCAAACCGTTGGAGGAAGGAATCACAGAGGATGAAACGCGGCGGATCGTTCTGAACAGCAGCCCGTTAGCGTCGATCATTCGTGTGACGCCGGGCGTTTGGCAAGACGAGTTGTGCTATGAAGTCTACTACAAGGTTCCGCACCCTGACGGCGAAATCTATTACTATGCTTACATACGCTTCGAAGACGGCAAGTTGATCGAGACACTCCGCCTCGGCCGGTGACTTCCACACTTTACATCCGTCAGACAGCAAGCGACTGTGATATACTGTGATATATACTACTATCAATATAATTCGTATATATCCTAGTTTATCGAAGGTGATATAGAAAGGAGCCGTGATGATGAATTTACGTCTCACGCCTATCATCATAAGTATCGCCGTAAGTTCGCTTGTCTTGTTTGGCGGATGGTCTGTTTATCATAGCGTAGCAATGAAGAATCCAATCGTAGAAACCGCAAAGAAATTCCCCGGCGTGGAAGAAGCTTCCGTTGAGTTCGCGCAAGGAGCCGTGAACCTGCGCCTTGTCGTCAACAAAGAAGCGGATCTTCACGGGGTTATCGATGCCTTGCATCGTGAGGCTGCTAATGCCATAGGCGGCAGGAATCTAAAAATCGATATCATCGATCATGCCAGTGAGCGCTTGGATGAATGGTGGTCCCAGGTGCTCTTCGAGGTCGCTGAGGTGATGGAGAAGAGAAGTTACAGCGACCTGCCGAAGATCCTAGAAGCGAACAAGCTTGCAGGGATGAGCATCGATACGGCCATCGATGACACCTATGTCTATATCCGGCTGGTGGATGGAGATCATGTGAAGTTTGTCTTGCTGGAACGCATGCCCGCGCTGATGGGGGTGTGGACCAGTGAGTAAATACGGCAAGGAGATTCTGATCGGTACGATTCCAGTATTGGTGATTTTCTTAGCTTATATCGGTGTGAATATCGTTCCGCTATTGTTTGTCGGCTTCATAGGTACGATGATGTTGTTGATGCTCCGTCAACGCGGCGGCATCGGCGCAGCCGCAGAGAAAAAGACGAAACGGGCCGTAGTCACGAGTAAGATCAGCTTCGATGAGATCGGCGGACAGGATCGAGCCAAGCAGGAGATCATCGAAGCAATGGATTTTCTGATTAAGCATGAAGAGATCAAGAAGATGGGCATCCGGCCGCTCAAGGGGATCCTGCTGACCGGCCCTCCCGGAACAGGGAAGACCTTGCTGGCCAAGGCGGCAGCCCATTATACCGACTCGGTGTTCATCGCGGCCTCCGGCAGTGAATTCGTCGAGATGTATGTCGGTGTCGGAGCGAGCCGGATCCGCGATCTGTTCAAGGATGCGCGCAGCCGCGCCCACAAGGAAGGCAAGGAAAGCGCAATCGTCTTCATCGATGAGATCGATGTGATCGGCGGCAAACGGGACGGCGGTCAGCACAAGGAATATGATCAGACCCTGAACCAACTGCTGACGGAGATGGACGGCATCCATACGGGGGAATCCCCGCGGATCATGGTGATCGCTGCCACCAACCGCAAGGAGATCTTGGATCCCGCCTTGCTTCGCCCCGGACGCTTCGACCGGCATATTCAGGTCGATCTGCCCGATAAGAAGGGCCGCCGTCATATTCTCTCCATCCACGCGGCGAATAAGCCGCTGGCGGATGATGTCGATCTGGACAAGATCGCCGAGGAGACCTACCGGTTCTCCGGCGCGATGCTGGAGAGCGTCATGAACGAAGGGGCGATCTATGCGATGCGCGATGGTTCTGAGCTGATCGAACAGAAGCATCTGGCGCTGGCGATCGACAAAGTCATGTTGGGAGAGCAGACGGACCGGGAGACGACCAGAGAAGAGAAAAAACGCGTCGCCCTGCACGAATTGGGTCATGCTCTGATGGCTGAACTCCTGCGTCCGAACTCCGTATCCCAAGTCTCCCTGCGTCCGCGCGGAGGAGCCCTTGGCTACGTCCGTCACAATCCGCAGAAGGAGCAATATCTGTATACGCGGACTTACCTGGAAGAGCAGATCATGATCTCTCTTGCGGGGGCCGTCGCTGAAGAGATGTTCTATGGCGGGCGCAGTACCGGCTCGCGCAATGATTTTGAGCAAGCGATGGAAGTCGTCAAGATGATGATCGAGAGCGGCTTGACCTCCCTGGGGATCGTTCAGCGGGAGATGATCAGCAAGGATGAATGGGCGAAGGTGAACAACGAGATCTTAGACGAGCTAACGGAGCGTACGAGAAAATCGTTGGAACCTTATCGTTCGGTATTTCTCGACTCCTTAGAGATCCTGATGCACGAAGAAGTGATGTCGGGGGAGAGATTCCGGGAGATGTTGCACAGTATGAAGCAACCAGCGCAGCAGCCTGCGCATGCCTAAGGAACCGCCATGAGAGAGGGACGGGCGTATACCTTCGAGCCGTACCGCCCTGTCCCGCCTTGTGGTGTTTCCATAAGTGTTGTTCTAATCATAGGATAAAATCCGCCTTTACTGCTTGCCTTTCCCGCTTCGAGATTCACGTCGAAGGCATTCTCTATAGAAAATACACAAATGCCAACGTTGTCAATAACACAGCTCACTTATTTAATGTTCCACCTCTATGCAGAAAAATATGGAAATATTTATAAGACTCTTGATTTCTATGGGAAGCGGTGAATTGTGTCGAAATTGCGAACGGTTGATGTCGAATTATTTATGAACAAGCGATGAAAGTTATGGGGGACTACTGCAAACGATAAGAAAAGTGGTATGATTAGTGAAAGAGACATTATTTTTCGACAGAAGGATGGGAGTATATGAGGTTCAAAAAAATTGGCGTTATAGGTGGAGGTACCATGGGGCAAGGCATCGCTGAGATGCTTGCACATAAAGGTCTGGATGTGTATCTGACCGAAAAAACAGAAGCTCTGCTCGATCAAGCAGTTGAATTGATCGAAGTAAGCTTAGATAAACAGATTGAGAAATGGGCGCTGACGAACACGGAGAAGAAATTGATCCTGTCCCGCATACATAAAGTGACGGATCTGTCCGTGCTTCAAGAAGCGGACATGGTCATTGAGACGATCACCGAAGATCTAGATATGAAAAAAGATGTTTTCAGAACGTTGGATCGCGTGACGAATCCGGATGCGATACTCGCCAGCAACACGTCGTCGCTCAGCTTGACGGAGATTGCCAGCGTGGTAGAGAAACCGGAACGAGTCATCGGGCTGCATTTCTTGCATCCGGTAGCGCGCATCGATCTGGTGGAGATCGTACGCGGTCTGCGGACATCGGATGAAACCTTCGAGAAGGCGAAGTACTTTGTCGATTCTGTGATTCAGAAGAAGGGCATCATGGTCTTCGAATCCCCGGGATTTGTCACTACTAGACTCATCTGCATACTGATCAACGAAGCCCTGCATACATTACAAGAGGGAGTTGCAAGTGCAGAGGACATCGATGCTGCGATGCGCATCGGCTACGACTTCCGTTACGGTCCGCTGGAAATGTGCGACCGCTTCGGTTTGGATTCCGTATTGGCTGCGATGGAACGCATGTTCAGAGAATATGGAGAACTGAAATATCGTCCTTCCGTCCTGCTTAAGAAGATGGTGCGCGCAGGACGTCTTGGTGTGAAAACAGGCGAAGGTTTCTTCAAATATGACAGGGATGGTGACCGTATCCAATGACTAAGATCCTCGTTATCAATGCAGGGAGTTCTTCCCTGAAATATCAACTATATGACATGACGGATGAATCCGTACTGGCTAAAGGCCGTGTAGAACGCATCGGCATGGACGCATCGATTATCGTACACGAGCCGACAGGCCGTGAAGATCTAAGATACGTCGAAGAGATCCTTGACCATACAGCGGCAGTGCGCGTCGTTCTGCAGAAGCTGACGGATCCGAAGTACGGCGTTATCGAGTCCATCGAAGATATCGATGCTGTAGGCCACCGCATCGTCCATGGTGGAGAGAAACTGACCAAATCGATGCTCATTAACGATGAGGTGAAGCAAGAGATCAAACGGTTGTTCGACCTTGCTCCGCTTCATAACCCCGCTCACTTGATGGGAATCGAAGCGATGGAGGCTAACCTGCCTAATGTTCCGCAATCGGTTGTTTTTGACACAGCCTTCCACAGCACGATGCCGCCGATGTGCTACATGTATCCGATCCCTAAGGTTCTGTACAAGAAGCACATGGTTAGACGGTATGGTTTCCACGGCACTTCACATCAATATGTCAGCGAGCAAGCGGCGAAGTTCTTGAACAAACCGCTTGAGTCCTTGAAGATCATCACCTGCCATATCGGCAACGGTGCGAGCGTAACGGCGATTAAGGACGGCAAGTCCTTCGATACGAGCATGGGAATGACTCCGCTTGAAGGCCTCATGATGGGGACTCGCAGCGGCGATCTCGACCCGGCGATCGTTCCGTATACGATGGTGAAGGAAGAGCTGACAGTGAACGAAGTGAACTCCATGCTGAATAAGCACAGCGGTTTGATGGCGATCTCCGGACTCAGCAGCGATATGCGTGAGATCACGGACAATATGGACACCGATCCGAACGCGAAACTGGCGTTTGATATGTTCGAGTATCGCCTTCGCAAGTATATCGGATCGTATGCTGCTGCATTGAACGGAGTAGATGTCATCGTCTTCACAGCCGGCATCGGCGAGAACTCCGTCATCCTGCGTGAGCGGGTCTGCGAGAACCTGACCTATCTCGGCGTCAAGTTAGACCCTGAGCGCAACGCCGTACGCAGCGGCGAGGACCGCAGAATCTCGGCGGATGATTCCAAAGTCGAAGTCCTTGTCATCCCAACGAACGAAGAATTGATGATTGCAAGAGACACCTACCGTTTGGTGCAAGAATTGCAGCCTGAAACTGTATAAGGTCACAGGCGTACTTACGGTAAGAGAGTGGTCCAGGCAGGATTACTCCTGCAGCGGATCATCATGAGCGAATCGCTTGTACAGCTGATCACATAGAGAGGATCACGCTCAGTGGATCACACTGGATAGATCGCAATGAGGAAGATCCCACACAGCAGTTCACGCAGAGTTGATCCTTTAAAGTAAATCACACCTAGCAGATTACCTGTAAGTGGCCGTCTGTATAGAAGATCATCCTGCAGAGGATCACCTTGCATGTGCGATCCTCTGTTAGAGGATGACTTTGTCTAGGATAATCCAGTATGGGTCGAGGATCGATTCAAGATTGGGAGGGGCGTCTGTAGATGGCGGAATTTCTTGCTGAGGAAGAACGCGGTTTTGCCGCTGGACTCGTGACAGCAATGGCCGACGGCGGTGTATCTCTGCCTTATGTGTTTCTTAAGCATTATCATAAGCTGGGCATCACTGATGCCGAGGCCATGCTGATGATCCAATTAATGGCATTCCGTGAGAAAGATGAGAAGTCCTTTCCGACGATTGAAGAAATCCAAAGCCGCATGTCATCGGATGGAGATGCGGTCGTTCGCATGCTGCAGCGCTTGATGAAACAGAGGTTGATCGATATCGTAGAGTCTTATGATTCAGCGAGCGGGATGCATGTGGAGAGATATTCGCTGATCCCGCTTTGGATGCGTTTGGCTGCGATTATCGCCCGTGAAGAAACGCGGCTGACTGCCGATGCCAGCGGGCAACCTGCCGGCACTGGTACCGCAGCTTATGGCGCAAGCTTGCAGGCGGAAGGTGCTGGTGAGCAGGCGAAGCAGCCAGAGGAGAATATTTTCTACATCTTCGAGCAGGAGTTTGGGCGCCCCTTGTCGCCGATGGAGGTGGATATGATCAACGGCTGGATTGATCAAGATCGATACCCCGAGCCTCTGATCTTGGCAGCGCTCAAGGAGTCCGTATTCGCAGGTAAAGTATCCTTCCGCTATATCGATCGCATCCTGCTTGATTGGAATCGGAACAACATTCATACGGTGGAGCAGGCGCGGGAATATACCCAGAAGTTCCGCAGTGCAAGATAGTCATCGAAGATTCGGGATGCAGGACACTCAAACTGCTTATACAGACTGTCGACGCATTAAGTCGGCAGTCTTTGTATTTATTGGGTCAACTAGTCTTCGCTGGTTGGCCTTTCTTAATGCTCGCTTTATCGTAGTGCTTGATGATGCGTAGTGATGCGGCGGCATGCGCGCGGGAGGAAATGCGGCTGAGCCGTCACAAACTGTCGACTCAGGTTAGACTCAGCCTGGGTGAAGACGAGTATGTAACTGATCCGTCACAAACTGTCGTCTCAGGTTCGAGTGAGACTTGCGCGAAGTCGGAAGTGCAACTGAGACGATATAAATTGTTGACTCGGGTTTGCGTGAAGGAAGAGATGCTGCTGAGTCGACACGAAGTGTCGATTCAGGCTGTGCGGAGGCTGAAATGCAGCTGAGACGACACAAAATGTTGACTCAGGCTGCAAGAAAAGCGGAAAAGCACCTGAACCGACACAAATTGTCGTCTCAGGTTCGAGTGAGACTTGCGCGAAGTCGGAAGTGCAACTGAGACGAAATAAATTGTTGACTCGGGTTTGCGTGAAGGCAGAGATGCTGCTGAGTCGACACGAAGTGTCGATTCATGCTGTGCGGAGGCTGAAAAGCAGCTGAGCCGGCACAAACTGTCGACTCAGGCTGCAAGAAAAGCGGAAAAGCACCTGAACCGATACAAACTGTCGTCTCAAGATCAACCCAGACTGCGTCAAAGAAATAAAGCCTGAGCCGACATAAACTGTCGATTCAGGCTTCTTTGCTGCTTTATTGATCGCGTGATGGGTCGAGCTGCTGACCGAGTTCTACGGCACGTTCAGCGGAACGGCGAACGCCTTGGATAATCGCTTCCTGCAGTCGGTAGGAAGCCATGACTTCCAGGGCGGCTTGCGTCGTTCCGCCGGGAGAGGTGACTTTTCGCCGCAGTTCGGCGGGGTCTTCTCCCGTGATCTGCACCATGCGGGCTGCGCCGAGCACGGTTTGCACCGTCAATTCTTTAGCAGTTTCAGGTGTCAGCCCAAGCTGTATGCCGCCTTCGATCATCGCTTCCATCACATAATAGATGTAGGCGGGCCCGCTGCCTGATACGCCGGTGACGGCATCGATCAGCGATTCATCGACGATCTTCACGATGCCGACAGATGCGAAGATCGCTTCCGCCCATCGTCTCTGTTCTTCGCTGACTTGCTTCGAGAAGCATAGGGCAGTCGCTCCTAACCCAATCGTACTCGATGTATTAGGCATCGTGCGCACAATGGGGAGTTCTTTGCCAAACATCTTCATCAATGCATCCGTGCTGATTCCTGCAATCACGGAGATGATCAGCTGCTCGTTATGCAGCAAGGATGCCAGGGAAGCAAGCGCCGCGCCGGCATCCTTCGGCTTCATCGCTAGGACGACAATATCCGCATCGCGAATCAATCGGTCTTTGTCCGCTTCAGCTTGCGGTATGGTAATCCCGTATCGGCGAGATAGTTCCTGCAGGCGCTTCGCATTGGAGCGGTTGACGGCCGAGATCCGGATTGGTTCCAGCAGCTTCGTGTCGATCAAGCCGCGGATGATCGCCTCGGCCATCGAACCGGCGCCCAGGAAACAGATCTTCTGGGTTAATGGCTGCTTCATCGTGATGCTCCTTATGAACGAATTTGACCGTTTCCGGTGATGATGTACTTCGTCGATGTAAGGGCGGGGAGTCCCATCGGCCCTCTGGCATGCAGCTTCTGCGTGCTGATGCCGATCTCCGCGCCGAAGCCAAATTCGAAACCATCGGTGAAGCGCGTGGATACATTGTGATAGACGGCCGCGGCATCTACCTGTTGCAGGAATTTGGCGGCGTTCTGTTCATCGCTGGTTACGATGCATTCGGAGTGCATCGTTCCGAAACGAGCGATATGGGCGATCGCCTCGTCGATATTGCCAACGACTTTGACATTCATGATGTAATCATTGTATTCCGTAGCATAATCCTCTTCCGTTGCAGCGAGCATGTCGCTGACCAATTCTCTGGAACGTTCGCAGCCGCGCATCTCGACATTCGCTTCCTTAAACTTAGCTGCCAGTGCGGGCAGATGTTCTTTAGCGAAGCTCTCGTGCACGAGCAGGGTTTCCATCGCGTTGCATACGGATGGGCGCTGCACTTTGGCATTAAATGCGATCTCCATCGCCATCTCAGGATCTGCTGAAGCATCGATATAGGTATGGCAGATTCCTGCTCCGGTTTCGATCACCGGCACGGTTGCGTTCTTCACTACGGTCTGGATCAGTGACTGTCCGCCGCGCGGGATGACGATGTCCACGATGCCGTTTAATTTCAGCAGTTCGTCGACGGAGGCGCGATCGGGATTTTCGATGATCTGCAGAGCTTGCGGAGGCAGCTCTGTCTTCGCAAGGGCCTCATGCAGTACACGCACGATCGCCAGATTGGACTCTAGTGCCGAGGAACCGCCGCGCAGAAGGACAGCATTGCCCGTCTTCAAAGCCAATCCTGCCGCATCTACGGTGACATTCGGCCTTGCTTCGTAGATCATGCCGATCAAGCCAATTGGGACGCGAACCTTGCGGATCTCCATGCCGTTCGGCCGCACGCTCGTCTCTAGCACCTCGCCGATCGGATCAGGAAGTTCGGCGACCTGACGGAGACCTTCTGCCATGGCAAGGATGCGCTGCTCATTCAGGGCGAGGCGGTCGAGCAGGGCAGAGGTGAGACCATTCTCACGGCCGCGCTTCAGGTCAACGTTGTTCGCCTCGATGATCGCGCTCTGCTGGGCGATGAGGGCATCGGCCATGGCGAGCAAGGCTTGGTTTTTCTGCTCCGTGGACAGGGCAGCCAGCTGCGAAGTGACTTGCTTGGCGGCAAGGGCCTTTTCTCTTACTTCACTCATAGGTTTATTCCTCCTTAATCCTCTTACTTATTCGATGATTAAGCATGAGATGTTGTCTTCGATAGATCTCATCTTCGCTTGATGTTACTGCTTGATATCACTGCTTGATGTCATCTACTCGATGTCACTGCTTACTGCTTAATGTTCTGTCATGTATATGAAGCTTATTGCTTAACAGAAGGATGGCGGTAATATGCGGTGTTCCTGACGATAGCCTGTCCATGGCAGTCACAGCACACGGCACGAACAGCACATGTGAACAGCGCATGTAATATAAGATGCAGCAGCAAAACAGCACCGCTAATGTGCGGCAAAGGCGATCCATTCGTCGCGGTGGATCACCTCCGGACGCGTTACGTTCACGCGGCGCATGACTTCATCGCTGTTTAGGCCGCGTACAGCTTGCAGCTGCTGGGATGCGTAGTTGACCACGCCGCGGCCGATCGTAACGCCGTCTTTGGTCACGACTTCCACGACATCCCCGGGTTGGAAATCACCCGTCACATCGATCACGCCGGCGGCTAGCAAACTCCGGCCCAGATGGAGAAGGGCGTCCGCCGCGCCGTCATCGACCATGATCGAGCCTTTTACGTCGGAGTGGAAGCCGATCCATTGGTGTTTCATAGAGAGGGAATCCGCATCAGTGCTGAAGTAAGTCCCCTTACCGGTGCCGTTCACAGCCATCGCTATGTCGCCTTCTTCGCTGGCACTGCCGATGAACACGGGAATTCCGCCGCGCGTCGCAATGCTTGCAGCTCCGATTTTCGTCCGCATCCCGCCCGTGCCGACACTGGAACCCGCTCCCCCGGCGATGCTCCATATGTAGTCATTGATCTCATCGATGCGGGTCAGCCGCTCCGCCTGCGGGTTGCGCCGCGGATCGTCGGTATAGATGCCGTCAGTATCGGTGATGATGACCAGGAGCCGAGCTTTGACCAGATTAGCCACAAGAGCCGAAAGCGTATCGTTGTCACCGAATTTGAGCTCGTCGATGGAAACGGTATCGTTCTCGTTGATGATCGGTATGATGCGATTGCGGATCAACTCCTGCATCGTCATCCAAGCGTTCTGGATTCGCTTGCGATTGGAGAAGTCAGACCTGGTAAGCAGGATCTGTGCGACTCCGATGCCGTATCTGGACAGCGCCTCGTTGTAGGCTTGCATCAGCAGCGCCTGCCCGACGGCTGCGGAGGCTTGTTTCTCATGCAGCAGTTTGGGGCGGGACTTGTATCCGATATGACGGAAACCGGCGGCGACGGCACCGGAGGAGACGATGATCTGTTCTTCTCCGCGGGCATGGAGCCGGGCGATCTCCCCAGCGAAATATTCGATCTTGGAGCGGTCCAATCCTCCTTCCGGCGAAGTCAGCGAGCTGCTTCCGAATTTTAACACGATGCGTCGGTTCTCATTAGACATAATCGCCCTCACTTCCTGATTCTATAATCCATTGCAGTCGTCTGAATATATAGTAATATGAGATCACACAGACTTGAGCGGATAGGCAGTAAGAGCAGCCGAATACAGCCTAATATAACAAAAGACTCCCGTCCGCAAAGGACGAAAGTCTGTAACTTCCGCGGTACCACCTTTGTTGATGATGCTGGATCATCCTGCTCAAGGGTCCCGATAACAGCGGGGGCTGTTCAGTTCATCACTGACCGTTCAGGGATGGGTTCGAGAAGCCTCCACGGCGGATTCTCTCAGCGAATGAATCCACTCTCTGTCACGCGATCAACTTCCTACTAGTCCCCTCATCACGTTTCGATATGAGCAATCTTTGTAAGTAAGGATATCATGGGAATTAAGCCTTGTAAAGGCGGTTCTGAATATTCATGTAATACGGCTGCTATGCCTTTCAGTGCTCGCCGGCTTGCTTGATATCTGGAACATTGCTCATCGCCTCCAGCATCGTCTGAATAAAAGCATCCGCTGCTTTAGTCATATAGCGGTCCCGTTTGTGAGCGATGACGATCGTGCGGAACGGCGTATAGGGTTCCCGAATCCTCAGGTAAACGGGGGTATGCTGGCTCCATCCGGCGCGGGCCACCATCTGCGGCACGAAGGCGATGCCCATACCGGCAGCGACGAGGGACTGCACCGTCTCGATATTGCTGCTCTCGAAGACGATGCGCGGCGCGAATCCTGCATCTTCGCATAATTGAATAGATGTATGACGGAACCCTTGGCCTTTTTTTAATAAGATGAAGGGTTCATCGGCCAGCTGCGGCAGGGATACGCCGTCTTTCTTGTCCACCAGCGGATGCTTCGGCGGCACGGCCAGATAGATCTCTTCATCGATCAGCGGGATATGATCGAGAGATCTCTCCTGCAGGGGAAGCGTCAACAAGCTGATGTCTGTCTGTCCATTGGCGGTAAGCTGCTCCAATACAGAGGAGTGCTCCTCGACGAGCACGATCTCGATCTCCGGGTATTTCTGCTGGAAGACAGGCAGCACATGGGGCCAGATATGGGCACCGGTAATCGGCAGACTGCCGATCATCAGCCGCCCTTTGCGCATCTGCGAGATGTCATCCATCTCGCTGCGCAGCTGCGCCACCATATCCAGGATCTGCTGTGCCCGTTCGGTGAAGATGCTGCCGGCATAGGTGAGATCGACGGAATTCGTATTGCGCTGGAAGAGCAGGAGGCCGAGCTCCTTCTCCAGCTTAGCGATCTGCTGGCTGAGCGAGGGTTGGGCGATATGGAGTTTCTCGGCTGCACGAGAAAAATTTTTGTCAATCGCCAATTGTACAGCATACTGCAGTTGTCTAAGCTCCAAAGTTGATCTTCCTTTCAGTTGTAATGCATATATGTTTCATAGACTGTTAGCACGATACAGGGACAGCATGATTCTTGGACAGTATATAAGTGCGCCCTATAGGATCTATAGATATTATATCTTGGAACAATTGCGAGCGCCATGGTACGATGAATCCAAGAAGATTAGGATTCGTTGAATTCGATGTTTGTACAAGATTGAATGAATGGGCAGAGGTGAGGATGAAATGGCGAAAACCATGTTCGAAAAAATCTGGGACAATCACGTCATCCACCAAGAAGAAGGTAAACCGAGCATTCTATACATCGATCTTCATCTGGTGCATGAGGTGACGAGTCCGCAGGCCTTTGAGGGACTTCGTCTGGCAGGCCGCAAGGTGCGCCGTCCGGACTTGACCTTCGCAACGATGGACCATAACGTACCTACGAAGGATCGGTTTAACATCAAGGACCCGATCTCCAAACAGCAAGTCGACACGCTGACGAAGAACTGTCAGGAATTTGGCATCAAGTTGTTTGACCTGCATTCGATCGATCAAGGCGTCGTGCACGTCATGGGTCCGGAACTCGGCTTAACGCAGCCGGGCAAGACGATCGTCTGCGGCGACAGCCATACTTCTACGCACGGAGCCTTCGGAGCGCTGGCCTTCGGGATCGGGACGAGTGAAGTGGAGCACGTGTTGGCAACCCAATGTCTGCAGCAAGCCAAGCCGAAGACGATGGAAGTGCACGTCAAAGGCAAGCGCATGCCGGGTGTAGCGGCGAAGGATATCATCCTGGGCATCATCAAGAAGTTCGGCACCGCCTTCGCTACCGGCTACGTGATCGAATATACAGGAGAAGCGATCCGCGAACTGTCGATGGAAGAGCGCATGACGATCTGCAACATGTCCATCGAGGCAGGGGCGCGCGCCGGCATGATCGCACCCGATGAGAAGACCTTCGAATACCTGCGCGGCCGTCCGTATGCACCGAAGGGCGAAGCCTTCGACCGCGCGGTGGAAGAGTGGAAGAAGTTAAGAACCGATGAAGGCGCGAAGTTCGATGCACGCGTTGAATTCGACGTGAGTGAACTCGTGCCGCAAGTAACCTGGGGAACATCGCCGGGAATGGGCTGCGATGTCACAGGTGTCGTACCCAGCCCGGAAGACTTCGAAACGGAGGATGAGCGCAAGGCTGCGGAGCGGGCGCTGGAGTACATGGGTCTTACGCCGGGCATGAAGATGACGGATATCACGATCAACCGAGTCTTCATCGGCTCCTGCACGAACGGCCGGATCGAAGACCTGCGCAAGGCTGCAGCAGTCGTTAAAGGATACAAGGTACATCCTAATGTCAATGCCATCGTCGTACCAGGATCTGGACGGGTCAAGCTGCAAGCAGAGAAGGAAGGCCTTGACAAAATCTTCATCGAAGCCGGCTTTGAGTGGCGCGATGCGGGCTGCAGCATGTGCCTGGCGATGAACCCGGACGTGCTGAACCCGGGCGATCGCTGCGCATCGACCTCGAACCGGAACTTCGAGGGTCGTCAAGGACGCGGCGGACGCACGCATCTCGTATCGCCGGAGATGGCAGCAGCGGCTGCGATCAAGGGACATTTCGTCGATGTCCGTTTCTGGGAATTCAAAGAAGAAGCCGTGCTGGCTAACTAACGGAAGGGAGCTGAGAGACGATGGAGAAATTTACACAACACAGCGGGATCGTCGCTCCTGTCGACCGTGTGAATGTGGATACGGACGCGATTATTCCCAAACAATTCCTTAAGAGAATCGAACGCACCGGTTTCGGACAATTCCTATTCTTCGAATGGCGTTTCCAAGAGGACGGCGTGACGCCGAATGAGGATTTTGAGATGAACAAACCGCGCTACCAAGGCGCTTCGATCCTCATCACGCGGGCAAACTTCGGCTGCGGTTCCTCCCGTGAACACGCGCCGTGGGCGATTAAGGACTATGGGTTCCGAGTCATCATCGCGCCTTCTTTTGCAGATATCTTCTACAACAACTGCTTCAAGAACGGCATCCTGCCGATCAGGCTGCCGGAGGAACAGGTCGAAGAGCTGTTCCAGCGCACAGCCAAGTATGAGGGGTATCAGCTTCATGTCGATCTGGAGAACAAGGTGATTCGCGATGATCACGGTCTGGAGATCACCTTCGATCTGGAAGAGCATCGCCGTCAATATCTGCTGCTGGGTCTCGATGATATCGGCTTAACTTTGCAGCATGAAGATAAGATCGCTGCTTATGAAGCGAAACACGCTGAACGATTGGCTTATAATTGATGACCGCACCTCACGGATCAACACCGCTCAACCCCCATGGGTTAGAGCGGTGTTTTCTTAATTAACTAGAATCTAGCATCAGAATCTAGCATCTGCCGCAGCAGAATTTTCCGATGAATTTCCAAGATTATTGCAACTTATCGCCGTTTATAGCGTCTATTATTATGCAGCTTTTGTAGATTCATGGCGAGATTTATGCTAGATTGGAAATAGACCATGTGGAAGAGAAGACGGGGTGGATTATGAAACGGTTTCCCTTGCGGTTGAATATCTTGGCAGCAGTCGTACTGGTGTTGTTGCTTTTGCCTGCGGCCGTGCATGCGATGGACGCGCAGGTGCGAATCTATGTCGACGGCGAGTTGATCGAGGCCGAAGACGGGGCGGTGCTGATCGATGATCATCCATACATATCTGAACATGTGATCCAGCAGCATCTGGGTGCGCTGACCGTCTGGGACAGCGAGAACCGGACGCTGGCCATCGAAAGAGATACATACAAAGCTAGATTTGTTCTCTATGAGAGCTATGCTGTATGGGACGGTGAAGCGGTGCGCTTGGATGCCGCACCGATCGTACTCTCCAACCGCATCTATCTGCCGGCAGAAGCCGTTGGCAAGTCCCTTGGCATCAAAGTCACTTGGGATATTGTGAATTATGGGCTGCAATTCTACTTGCCGCAGGGAAGCGGCAGCGGTTGGGAAGAAGATTCCGAGCCGGCAGATCTTCCGGCAACAGAGGAGGAAGAGATTCCGGCGCCCAGCGACTCCGGCCGTGATGTGTCCAAAGCCGGCGGAAGTTCCAGCGGGGCTGCTGTAATCCATTCGATCGAGATGTCCGGCGATCAGATCATAATCACTGCGGACAAGGAACTAGAGGCGAATATCTTCACCTTAACGGATCCTTATCGCATCGTCATCGACTTGCCGGAGAGCAAGATCGGATCTCTGTTAAATGGTGAACCCTCTCAGTTAAGCGGTCAGATCGCGGCGACGCATCCGCATATTCAGCGGATTCGTTACTCTGTGTTCAACGATGAGCCCGTCGCGGTCCGCATCGTCATCGATCTGGCACAGCCGGTGCAGTATGCGGCGGTTAAGCAGGGGGATGCACGGAAGGTTGTTCTCAACATCCGCAGTCAGTCATATCAAGTGGTCCTCGATGCCGGCCACGGGGGCAAAGACCCCGGCGCAATTGCCTACAGTGGGCGTTATGAGAAGGACTTCACCCTGCCGCTTACGCTGAAGATCTATGACCTCTTGCTTGCGGAGCCGTTCATCCAACCCGTCTTGACCCGTTCCGATGATACCTTCGTGGAACTGGATCAACGCGCACAGTTGGCCAATGACCTGGAGGCAGATCTCTTCATATCGATCCACGGCAACACCTACATCCCTTCCGTTCACGGAACGGAGACCTATTACTATGATCCCTCCAGCAAGCGGTTTGCCGACATCATCCATCGCCATGTCGTCGATGCCAGCGGCTTCCGCGACCGCGATGTGCGAAAGCAGGAATACAAGGTATTGCGATTGGCGCAGATGCCGGCCGTGCTGGTGGAGATCGGTTATCTATCGAACAAGGACCAAGAAGCCGTGATGTATGACGAGGCCTTCCAAGATAAGATCGCACAAGCGATCGTCGATGCGATCAAAGAATATCTGGATCTCGAACAGAGTTGAGACTTAACCGAGAATATCGAACTTATAACGGAGAGGGGAACTCGGACATGAAACAACGCATTCATCGAATTATCGCCTGGACCCTGGTGCTGCTCATGGCTTTCGGCGGAACATATGCTTTCGCGGCAACGGGAGCTTCCAGTGGCAATGCTGACTCCGCGGTGAAGATCATCTTCCCGGATACGGTGAATCACTGGTCGCAAAGATATGTCGCCAAACTGGCTGCACTGGGAATTGTCAATGGTTTGGGCGACGGTACATACGGAGCACAGATTAATGTTAAGCAGCAAGAGATCATTGCGATGGCTGTACGTCTCATGGGAGCAGAAGAAGAGGCGGACAAGTTAAGCAATATGGGCACTTCCCTGCAAGTGAGCGACTGGGCGAGGAAATATGTCCTCTATGCCCTGCAGGAAGGCATCTTAGATCCGAGCGAAGAGCTGAAGAACAACGGCCATATCAATTGGGGCGAGAGAACCGCGAAGCGGGAATGGGTGGCCAAGGTGATCATCCGCGCCTTGGGCAAGGATCAGGAAGCCAAGGAGTCAGCGGATCGGGCTGCCAGCTTCAAGGACAACCATGATATCTCCGCCGATGCACTCGGCTATGTGAATGTGGCTGTAGATCTAGGCATCATCACGGGAACGAGCTCCAATGAGTTCCTCCCGCTGCAGTCTATCGACCGTGCACAGACGGCAGCGATCTTTGCGCGCGCTGAGCAATACCTGCCGCAAAGCGAGGCTGTGATCAAAGGCGCCCTCACAGCGATTACCGCGGATACGCTGCGCGTACGCGATGAAAGCGGGCAGGTGCATATGATCTCCTTAGGGAACAGCACGGCTTATTACCGCTTCGATGCTGATAAGCAGATCCTGAAGTCCGATCTCGCTGTCGGGCAGCAAGTCTATGTCGTATTGCGCGATCATTTGGCGGTCTATGTTGAAGTAATCAGCGACCGCGAACCGACGGAATCCATCTTCGGTCAGTTCGAGAGGGTGGATACGGCTGCGCGCATTATTAAGATCAAAATAGATGGTCAAGAAGTAGAATTTGAGTTGGATGAAAACGTCGCTGTCATCGATGTTGATGGCAGGGGCTCCAGCCTGTCGCAGCTGATTCCGTTAAGCGAGATCGAGCTGAAGAAGAGCACCTTGTCCAGCCGCATCATCGAGATTGTCGTGAAGGACAAGCCGATCAGCAAGCGTTCTTCCGGAACGATCTCGAATATCAATCCTGAAGAGATCACGATCCTCGACGAGGAAACGAATCGTCTGGAGACCTATCCGCTCGTCGAGCAAGTGATCGTTACCCACGAAGGCAAATCCTTAACGCTGGACGATCTCGTCATCTCCGATGAGATTGCCTATCGCGTGCTGAACGGCTTCGTCACTGAGATCACGGTCACGGCGAAGTATGTAGAACCTGTGAAAGGAACCTTCGAAGGGTTCAATGAGAAGAAAACCACCATCTTCGTAAGGAACGAAGAAGGGGCGCGCGGATACGATCTTGCTGAGGACGTCGCTGTTCATATCGAGGGGATGGTCTATGCGACGACCAATGATATTTTCTCCGGCGATATCTTGATGTTAACCTTTGACGGAAACGGCCTTGTAAGGTCGATTAAGGTTGAGAACCGCAATGTCGAACATCTGCAGATGCTGGAGCTTGTGAGCGTGGATGAGAATCTGGAATTCATCGTCGTGAAAGTGGACAAAGCTCCGCGGTTATTATACTTGACAGAGGATACGATCCTTGAAGCCTACGGGCTGGAGTATCCGGTCAGCGAGCTCTCGAAGTACATCACCGAGAAGCAGCGCATCGATGTGGTGTTATCCGGGGAATATGTACAGCGTATCAAGCGCTCCGAGGGCTACACGGGCAAGGTTAAGGACTACAACCCGGCGGCGCGCAAGATTGTGATCAGCAATCCTGCCATCGGTGATCTCTCGCTGAACTTAAGCCCTTATGCGTTCGTGCAGATCATCAATCAATCGTCGACCACGCTGTCCGATGTGAAGATCGGCGATGAAGTCAGGGTTGTCCTCTCGCCGGAAGACCTGCTTGTTACACAGATTCAAGTGAAGCGGACGCTGAAACATACGATCGAGACGATCAATGCGACGAACCGCATGATCACAGCCCTGGATGAGAACAACAATAAGCGCTACTTATCGCTGAACAGCAGCCTGGCGATCCATCATCCATCGAAGCCGTATGCAACGATTCATGATCTATCCGCAGGTCAGATCGTAACCGTCACCTACTACGGTTCTTCCGCTGAATCGATCAACATCCTGGATTACAAGTTCGGCACTGTTGAGCATGCCGACCGTCTCTATCAGAACTTAACGGTACAGACGCATGATGGGCAGATCCTCATCATCGATACATCGAAGAACTTCGAACTGACCAGAGGTGCGCAGAAGATCGAGATCAGTGCGCTGAACCCGGGAGACCGCATCAGCATCGCCCAAGATCATGAGGGTTATACGCTCGCGCAAGTTGTGCTTAGACAGATGAAGATCATCAACCAAGTGGAATCCATCGGCGAGATCTCCTTCGTGAATCAGATGGGCGAGGTAGAGAAGATGCAGCTCGCGCCGGATGTCATCGTTCGCGCCGGCAACTCGAAGATCTCCCTGAACGATCTGAAGAAGAACGACCGCGTCTATGTGTACGTCGTAAATGGTGTGATCTACGAGATTGACAAATTATAATTCAAGGATGTAATCATCGATGAATCACCAACAGAAAGTGCGTTATATCTTGGATACGATCGGCGAGATGTTCCCGGATGCGCAATGCGAACTGAATCATTCGAATCCTTTCGAACTGACGATCGCTGTGCTGCTGTCCGCACAGTGCACGGACGAGACCGTGAACAAGGTCACCGCCGATCTCTTCCAAAAATATAAAACGCCGGAAGACTATCTCGCTGTCCCGTTGGAAGAACTTGAACAGGATATCCGCAGCATCGGCCTTTACCGCAACAAGGCGAAGAATATCCAAAAGCTGTGTCAGATCCTGATCGAGAAGTATGACGGCCAGTTACCGAATACGTATGAAGAACTCGTCGAGCTGCCCGGTGTGGGGCGCAAGACAGCGAATGTTGTTATCTCCAACGCCTTCGGCGTCCCAGCCATTGCTGTCGATACCCATGTTGAGCGGGTATCGAAGCGGCTGGGACTGGCAGCGGAGAAGGATACGGTGCTGGAAGTTGAGAAGAAGCTTATGCGGAAAGTGCCGCGGGATGAATGGACGATCACCCATCACCGGCTGATCTTCTTCGGCAGATATCACTGCAAGGCAAGGGCGCCTCAGTGCGAGATCTGTCCGCTTATAGATGTATGCCGATATGGGAAGAAGCGCATGAAATCCCAAGAGACTAGGAAAGCTACTCATAAGAGCAAAGCGACATAACTCATACCGATTAAAGGTGGGATTTCATGTGAGATGCATATCCGTCTATACGGATCGCTTCGACCTATTCTCCGATATTTATGAGAAGGTTCGGAGGGCGAACTTACAGGAAGATGAGGAGACGGTGATCGACGGGATCGTCGTCACCGAATCGGGCAGCGTGCCCGAGCATTATCTGAACCGGATGCGCTCCCGGCGTGATGTTGTTGTGATGAAGGACGACGATATCACGATCTTGCAGCGGCGGGATGTCTTCGAGATACTCTTCCCCGATCATGAGACGCCTGATCATCAGGCGAATGTCTTACAATAGGTTGTATGCCCCTAATCGACAAAACTTCGTCATAGACTGTCTCACTCCGGCATTTAAGCCAGATGTGAGGCAGTATTTGTTTTGAGCAGCAGATTCAAAAACTTGAGGGATTGGCAGGATTCGTATTTTTGCAGCGATGCGGGCGATGGTTTTTGCGATGATTCCTTTGTTAATCGCTGTTTATGGGGGAATATCGTGATTGCCGCCAATAGTTTACGATGTTAAACTTGCTGAATAACTGTTCATTTCAATGAAGGTTAACATTTGAACGGGAAGGGAAGAGGAGAGACTTGTTTAAGGATCTTAGAGACTATTATTGGAAACACCGATGGTGGCTGTACATGTCGATCGTCTTCTTGATCATCGCCACAGGACTCGGCGTGGCATACCCGATCCTGCTTGGCAATCTGATCGATGATATCAACATGGGCCGCTTCGATCGGGTCATCGAGTTGTCATTGTTAGTCGTAAGCTTCATCACTTTGAAGGCCGCATTCCAATATGGACACGGTTTCACGGGAACCCGATTCGGTAATACGATCGCTTATAACATGCGTAACACGCTGTATAAGAAACTGCAGCAGCTCTCGTTCCAGTATTATGACCGCGCGAAAACGGGGGATCTGATGTCCCGCCTGACGGCAGATCTGGACGGGATCCGCGGCTTTATGGCGTTTGGTTTTGCACAATTTCTGAATGTGTTCGTCATGGTTGCCGTCGGTATGATCACGATGGGGATTATCAACTGGAAATTGATGCTGATCAGCTTGATTCCCATGCCTTTGCTGGCTCTTCGTGCTCTGCAGTTCGAGCGTCACGTTCACCCGGCATTCCGTGCCATCCGCGTGTCGATGGGGAAGCTTAACACTGCGGCGCAGGAAAACATCACCGGCATGAGGGCGGTGAAGTCCTTTGCGAACGAGCCCTTTGAAGTGGACAAATTCGTGTCCGTTAACGAAGATTATCAGGACAAAAACGTGCATGCGTCCAAAATCTGGGCCAAATTCTTTCCTGTCATGGAGTTCCTTGCTAATACATCGATTGTCATCCTGATCGCAGCCGGCGGTCTGTTCGTCATCTACGACGTGATCTCGATCGGTGAACTGGTATCCTTCTCGTCCCTGATCTGGTACATCATCGGTCCGATGTGGGGATTGGGCTTCCATATCAATATGTATACCCAAGCGAAGGCTTCGGTGGAGCGAATCAAGGAGATCACCGATCATCCAGTCCACATCAAGGGCATCGAAGGCGCAAAGCATCTGGACCGCGATGAATTCAAGGGTGAAGTCGAATTCAAGAACGTGACCTTCCATTATCCGGACAATCCGCCGGCTTTGAAGGATATATCTTTCCATGCCTATCCTGGGAAGATCATCGGCATCTTGGGCGGAACCGGTGCTGGAAAGTCCACCCTTGTACAGCTTTTGATGCGTGCCTATGATATCCAATCCGGTCAGATCTTATTCGACGGCCATGATATCCGCACGCTGACTCCGGAGAGCGTGCGGAAGCAGATCGGTTTCGTCTTCCAAGAGACCTTCCTGTTCTCATCGACGATCCGCAATAACATCGCATACGGCCGCGATGAGGCGACGATGGAGGATGTCATCGAAGCGGCGAAACTCGCCTGCGCCCATGATTTTATCATGGAACTGCCGGAAGGCTACGACACGATCGTCGGTGAGCGAGGCCTGGGGCTGTCCGGAGGACAGAAGCAGCGCTTGGCCATCGCTCGGGCATTGGTCTTCGATCCGAAGATCATCGTCTTCGACGATTCGACAAGCGCCGTCGACATGAAGACGGAACACGAGATTCAGCGCGCGCTGCAGAATGCGATGAAGGGCCGGACGACCTTCATCATCGCCCATCGCATCTCATCGCTGAAGCATGCGGATGAGATCCTGATCCTCGACCGGGGTGAGATCGTGCAGCGCGGCACCCATGAAGAATTGATCCAGGTGCCCGGCTATTACCGGGATACCTATGATATCCAATTCGGCGATCTACCGGAAGAGATCCGTTACAAGGTGCAGGCGAGGGGAGGTGCCGTGAATGAGTAAAGAGAAGCAGCCCATGCAAGACATGAACAAAAGGGAGAGGTTCATCTATCAGGATGACCAAATGATCGAGAAACCCTTTAACTGGGAGCAGATGAGAAGGCTTCTCCAATATATCCTTCCATATAAGAAGCAGCTTATTCCAGTGATCATCGCGACGATCATCGGCACCTTGACCAGGGTAACGATCCCCTTCTTGATCGGTTATGCGGCGATTGACTTAGCGATCGCGGGGAAGAATGCGCCGCTCCTCATCACGGTTACAGCGGTGATCTTGGCTCTCTATATCCTGCAGATGATGATGAACCGGTATCGGATCAAACATATGAACATCATCGGTCAACAAGTGATCTATGACTTGCGCGCTGCCTTGTTTAAGCATATTCAAAGTCTCTCCTTCCGCTTCTTCGATAAGCGGCCGGCAGGTTCCATCCTGGTGAGAGTGACGAACGATATCAACTCACTGCAGGAATTGTTCACGAGCGGGATCGTCAACTTGATCGTCGATATGCTGCAATTGGCGGGCATCGTGATCATCCTCCTGACGATCAATTTCAAACTTGGTTTTGCTGTGATGATCACGGTACCGATCATGTTCTATGTCTCGACGAACTTGCGCAAGAAGATTCGCCGGGCATGGCAGGCCGTACGGATGAACCAGTCGCGGATTAACTCTCACCTGAATGAGAGCATCCAAGGCATCAAGGTTACACAGGCTTATACCCAGGAGCAGGAAAACATCGCATTCTTCGAACGAATGAACAACCGCAACTTCCGTTCCTGGAACCGCGCTTCTGCATTGAACCAATCCTTCGGTCCGATCATCGAGATCACCTCGGCGGTCGGCATCTTAATCCTGTTCTTATATGGTTCTTATCTGGCGCAGACGGAAGCGATCACCGTAGGTACGTTGGTGATGTTCGCTACCTATATCGGGAACTTCTGGGAGCCGATCGTCAGACTGGGTCAGATGTACTCGCAGCTGCTGATCGCGATGGCTTCTTCGGAGCGGGTCTTCGAGTTCATCGATGAACAGCCCGATGTGAAGCAGAAGCCAGATGCGATCGAACTGCCGCCGATCGAGGGGCACGTCGTCTTCGAGGATGTGGTGTTCTCTTATGACAATAAGCGCAACGCCTTGAATTACATCAATCTGGAGATCAAACCTGGGCAGTCGGTGGCTCTGGTCGGTCACACCGGTTCGGGGAAGACCAGCATCATCAATGCCCTCAGCCGTTTCTACGATGTGAAGAGCGGACGCATCCTGATCGACGGCTATGACATTCGTGATGTTACGCTGCAGAGCCTGCGCTCGCAGATCAGCATCGTGCTCCAGGATACCTTCATCTTCTCCGGCACGATCCGGGATAATATCCGCTTCGGCCGTCCAGATGCGACGGATGCGGAAGTAGAGATGGCGGCGAGGGCCGTGCATGCCCATGATTTCATCGTCCGGCTGCCGCAGGGGTATGATACCCAGGTAGAGGAGCGCGGCAGTGTGTTATCGATGGGGCAGCGGCAGCTTCTGTCCTTCGCGCGTGCACTGCTTGCCGATCCGAAGATCCTCATACTCGATGAAGCGACAGCGAGCATCGATACGGAGACAGAGTTGAAGATTCAAGAGGCGATGCGGACCTTGTTGAGCGGTCGTACATCGATCATCATCGCCCACCGCCTGTCGACGATTCGCCATGCGGACAACATCATCGTCCTTGATCACGGAGAGATTATCGAACAGGGAAGGCATGATGAATTGATGGAGAAGAACGGCACCTATCGATCGCTTATTGAAGCGCAATATGAATTCTTGGATGTAAATGCCGTCTAAAAATATGCTACACTAGAAACCGGTGACTCGATCTCCATGATCGAAGCCATCGGTTTTTTTGTGTACGTTGCATGGCCGATCGGGCAGGACAAGTGAATAACATCAGGCCGTTGACAGACGAACAGACAAATGCTCGCGCGTGCACTGCTTAGAGATGCGCGGCTTGCATTCATGTGGATTGAACTTTTATACTTACTGAATATAAGGTTGATGGGAGGAACATACATGTCAGAACAGCTGGAGTTATTTCCGCTTCAGTCGTCGGACGCAAACGGCGGCGGAGACGGATACGGTGCGGATGACATTCAAGTCTTAGAAGGGCTCACAGCTGTCCGCAAGCGTCCGGGGATGTATATCGGAAGCACGTCGTCCTCCGGGCTGCATCATCTTCTGTGGGAGATAGTGGACAATGCGGTGGATGAACATCTCGCCGGCTATTGCACCGAGATCGAGGTAACGATTCATGCAGATCATTCCATCACCGTCGTCGACAACGGCCGCGGCATTCCCACTGCGATGCATAAGACCGGTGTCCCGACACCTCAGGTGGTGTTCACGGTGCTCCACGCAGGGGGCAAATTCGGCGGTTCAGGTTACAAAAAGTCAGGGGGACTGCACGGCGTAGGAGCTTCGGTGACCAATGCCCTGTCCGAATGGCTTGAGGTGGAGATCTATCGGGATGGACTGATACATAAGCAGCGTTTTGAATACTGGGTAGACGATAATGGCGTAGAACATGTCGGAGAGCCTGTGACCGGACTCGAAGTGATCGGCAAGACCAGGAAGACGGGCACCAAGGTCTCCTTTAAGCCGGATATCCGAGTATTCACCGGCGGCATCAGCGTCCAATATGATCAAATCGCCGAAAGATTGCAAGAAATCGCTTTCTTGAATTCTGGATTAAGCATCCGCATCCGCGATGAGCGGAGCGGCAAGGAAGAACTGTTCCACTATACCGGCGGGGCGAAGGAGTTCGTCGCCTATCTGAATGAGGATAAGACGACGCTTCACGAACCGATCCACTTCATCGGAGAGAAAGACGATGTCGAAGTGGAGATCGCCATCCAGTTCAATGATGGGTACACGGAGACGATCATCTCCTTCGTGAACTCCATCCCAACCCGCGGCGGCGGTACCCATGAAACGGGATTCAAGTCCGCCTTCACACGGGTGATGAATGAATATGCCCGTAAGACCGGACTGCTGAAGGAGAAGGACAAGAATCTCGACGGCGTAGAACTGCGCGAAGGGATGATGGCCGTCGTCAATCTTAAAATGTCGGATGTGGAATTCGTCGGTCAGACGAAGGATCAGCTGGGCAGCGCTGAGGCCCGCAGTGCCGTGGAGTCCGTCGTTGCGGACCATATGGCGATATTCCTCGAAGAGAATCCGCAGATCGCACAGAATCTGGTGAAGAAGGCGATTCAAGCGGCTAAGGCGCGGGATGCGGCGCGCAAAGCGCGGGAAGAAGTGCGCAGTGGCAAGAAGGGTAAGAGCCAGAGCTCGAACCTAAACGGCAAATTAACGCCTGCCCAGTCGAAGGATTTTACGCGCAATGAACTGTTCATCGTCGAGGGGGATTCGGCGGGAGGCTCTGCGAAGCAGGGACGGGATTCGCGTTACCAAGCGATCCTGCCTCTTAAGGGCAAGCCGATGAACCCGGAGAAAGCCAAGCTTGCAGATGTGCTTAAGAATGACGAATATCAAGCGATCACGGCAGCGATCGGAGCCGGCATCGGTTCGGAATTCGAACTCTCAGACAGCAATTATGACAAGATCATCATCATGACCGACGCCGATACGGACGGTGCCCATATCCAAGTGCTGCTGCTTACCTTCTTCTATCGGTACATGCGGCCGCTGATCGATGCGGGCAAGGTTTACATCGCCCAGCCGCCGCTCTATAAGGTAGCGAGACGTTCGGGCAAATCCCAGATCGTGCGCTATGCATGGACGGATGAGCAATTGCAGAAATTGCTGCAGGAGATGGGCAAAGGCGTAGAACTGCAGCGATACAAAGGGCTGGGTGAGATGAATCCGGAGCAGCTCTGGGAGACGACGATGAACCCGGAGACGCGCACCTTGCTGCAGGTTAAGATCAGCGATGCAGCTAAGGCGGAACGCCGCGTATCAACGCTGATGGGCGACAAGGTGGATCCGCGCAAACGCTGGATTATCGAGAACGTTGATTTTACCGAGTATGAAGAATAGAAGGTGAAGACACTTGAGCATACAAGAACAATTCCTGCCTGCTTTTCTGGAGGAAATCGTCGGTGATCGTTTTGGCCGATATTCTAAATACATCATCCAAGACCGTGCGATTCCCGATGTTCGAGACGGCCTCAAGCCGGTACAGCGCAGGATCTTATATGCGATGTATGAAGCGGGCAACACACCGGACAAGCCTTACCGCAAGTCGGCGAAGACCGTCGGGGATGTCATGGGGAACTATCATCCGCACGGCGATGCTTCGATCTATGACGGCATGGTGCGCATGGCTCAGCCATGGAAGATGGGTCATGTGCTGATCGATGGTCATGGAAACTGGGGGTCGATTGATGATGATCCGGCGGCCGCGATGCGTTATACCGAAGCGCGGCTGAGTCCGATTGCGATGGAGTTATTGCGGGATATCGAGAAAGCAACCGTTCCCTTTAAAGATAATTTTGATAACACGACGAAGGAACCCGTTGTCCTGCCGGCGCGTTTTCCGAACCTCTTGGTCAACGGAGTGAGCGGCATCTCTGCGGGGTTTGCTACGGAGATCCCGCCCCATAATCTGCGGGAAGTGATCGATGCCTGCATCGCGGTGATGGAGAACCCCGAGATCACCTTGGAAGAACTGATGACGATTGTCAAGGGGCCGGATTTTCCAACGGGCGGGATTATCATGAGCGAAGAAGGGATCCGTGAGGCATATCGGACGGGCAGAGGCCGCATCTATATCCGTTCGAAGACGGAGATAGAGAAACTGCGCGGCGGCAAGCAGCAGATCGTCATCACGGAGATTCCATATCAGGTGAACAAGACGAAGATTGTGACCGCCATCGAGAACCTCCGCCTTGACCGCAAAGTCGAGGGGATTGCCGAAGTGCGGGATGAAAGCGGGCGTGAGGGCCTGCGCATCGTCATCGAGCTGCGCAAGGACGCCGATGCTGAAGGCATCTTGAATTACCTGTTCAAGAAGACCGATCTGCAGGTCACCTATAACTTCAATATGGTGGCGATCGTGAACAAGGCGCCCCGCCAGCTGGGGCTGAAAGCGATTCTCGAAGCGTACATCGCCCATCAGCAGGAAGTGGTGACCTATCGCACGAAGTATGATCTGGAGCGCGCTGAGGACAAAGCCCATGTCGTCGATGGACTGGTCAAGGCGCTGAATATCCTGGACGAGGTTATCGAGACGATCAAAGCCTCGAAGAACCGGCAGGATGCCCAACGGAATCTTGTTGATCAGTATGAATTCACCGAGCGGCAAGCGGATGCGATCCTCACCTTGCAGTTGTATCGCCTGACGAATCTGGAGATTCACGCCTTGGAGAAAGAACGGAAGGACCTGCAGAAGAAAATCAAAGAATTGCGGAGCATCCTGGACGATCATAAGAAGCTGATCAAGGTCATCAAGGACGAACTGCTTGAGATTCGCGACACGTACGGCATCGACCGCCGCTGTGAGATTCGCGGTGAAGTCGAGGAGATCAAGGTGAACCTCGAGGTCATGATCACACCGGAAGATGTGATTGTCGCCTTGACCAATGAAGGGTATATCAAACGCACCAGCATGCTCTCCTTCACTCGTTCCGGCGGTGAGATCGAATCGACGGGAATGAAGGAAGGCGACTATGTACGCGGCATCTTCGAGGTGAACACCCTTGACAACATCTTGATCTTCACGAACAACGGCCAGTATTTCCATCTTCCCGTTCACCTCATCCCTGAATATCGCTGGCGGGATACGGGAACAGCCATCGTTAATGTCATCCCGATCAGCAAGGATGACAGGATCGTCGGCGTGATTCCAGTCAAACATGCCGATGAAGATCCGGACAAGACTTTGGTATTCCTGACGAAACAAGGACAGGTGAAGCGAACGCTGCTCAGTGAATATGCGACCAACCGCTTGACGGCAGTAGCCGCGTGCAGATTGGCAGAAGGCGATGAGGTGATCGACGTACAAGTAAGCACGAATGATCGGGAACTGCTGCTTGTCACGAAGTTCGGGCAGAGCATCCGATTCAAAGAAAATGAAGTCAATGCGATGGGCAGAGTATCCGGCGGGGTAAGAGGCATTCAGCTGGCAGAGGGCGATGAGGTGATCGCCGGGCTGTGGCTGGATGAGGACGAAGGCGAGGTGCTCGTCTTCTCGGATCGCGGTTTTGCCAAGCGCTCGCTTGTTGCGGACTATCCTGTGCAAAGACGGGGCGGCAAGGGCGTGGCCACCTTCGAGTTCAAGGAAGGGAAGCGGGTGCGTTCAAACGGCACCGAACTGATTCAAGCCTTCTATGTGAAGGAGGCCTATGAACTGACAGTTGCTCTGGAAAACGGGGAGATCCAAACGGTGCATACGGAACAGGTGCCGATTGAAGAACGCAAATCCCCGGGCAAACCTGTCGTTAAGATCACGAAGGATCAGCGGATTCAGAATATCTTCCGCTTGTGACGCTTATCTAGCGGTATAACGGCGCAGCGCGGAACAGTGGACAACAGCGGGTCTAACTGCTTTCAGCAGGATCGGACCCGCTTTGTGTATGCCGTTGTTGAACGAAGTTTGTATAAGTTTGGGAAATCCTCTAACTTCCACATGTTTCTATATGATATAATGGAAGCGAATACGTGTCGAAGTCGGGGGGTTGTGATGTTTTCTGATCAATTTGCCAAGCTGTGGTTATCCATGCAGAGTGATTATCAAGCCTATATGGAGAGGGAGCTGGCGCCGGACCTGACAGAGGTGCAGCTGTATACCCTGGAACTGATCCTCTCTATGGTGAAGGCGAAACCATCCGACTTAATTGCGCATCTGGAGATTTCGCCCGCTGCTATCTCCACGCTGGTTGATCGCATGGAGAAGAACGAACTGCTGATTCGAGAGCGGGACGAACATGACAGGCGTATCGTATGGCTGCAAGTGACGGAGAAAGGCAGGAACGCCTATGAACTAGGCATCGAGATACGGAGGAGATATTTCGCATCCCGATTAGATGCCTTGTCCGAGCATAATCAGAAGCTGCTTTGTTACTTGATGGGGAAGATCGCACCGGATTCGCAGCTGGCCGATCCTCCGCGCAGGGTGAATTAACCTGACTTACAACATACACTTGGTTTTCTGGATAATTAAAGTCCTCCTGCAGAAGCGGGAGAACTTTATGGTTAATCCCCTTGTACGGGCACAATCATGGATTGCAGATGATGGTTCATTTCATTCAGATATGAGGCCATCAAAGCGTAATCTTGCTCAGTCAACCACTTATCATCTTGCTCTGTTAGAACTTCTTCGAGCGGCAGGATGCGATAATGGCGTTTGGAAGCGCCGCGGTACTTATGCACCCAAGTAGGGATGCTTTCTACGGCAGCAATCTCGATCCGCTCCTCCGGATAGTGTTTGAGGATCTGGATCTCAAAGATCACCCCGACATCCGTATACAGCGGAAGATTGTGTTCGGGACCTTGATTGGAGATAAAATTGCCCATCGAATAGATGACAAGTCCCTTGCGGGTTTGTCCGGAGGCATCCGTCGTCTCCATCCATTCATACGGCTGGACGACATGGGTATGGCTGCCTAAGATGATATCGGCTCCACAGCGGATCAGTTTCTCTGCCAACTCCTTCTGATAAGCGCTTGGTTTACGGTCATATTCATTGCCGTAATGGAGCAGCACGGTGACGACATCGGCATGAAGTTCTCTGGCTCGTTCGATATCCCGTTTCATCTGCTCTTCATCGATCAGATTGACAAGATACGGCTTGTCCTCCGGCAGGGGGATGCCGTTGGTTCCATAAGTGTAAGCAAGCAGTGCCATGTCGATGCCGTTTTTGCTGACGATCTGAATCTGGTCCCTCTCTTCCGGAGAAGCATGGGTTCCTACAGCGACGATGTTTCTGGCACGCAGCTGCTCTAAGGTGCGGAGCACACCGTCTTCCCGGCGGTCGAAGGCATGGTTGTTGGCCGTCCCTAAGATATTGAAGCCGGCGTTGACCAGGGCATCCGCTAATTCATCCGGACTGTTGAACTGCGGATAACCGGTATAAGGATAACGCGGTCCGGCCAGTGTGGTCTCGAGATTGCCGATCACCCAGTCTCCGCGCTTCAAGATCGGAGCGACTTCCGTGAAGGTTTCGTCGAAGGAGTACGTAGCCGTCGTAACGGAATAAGCCGCTGTCAGCTGCGGATAGTGGACCATGATATCCCCAACAGCGATCAAGGTCCCTTCCACCGTATAGGGTTCCGGCGGCAGCCCTGCGGCTTCGTCTTCCGGTTCATTCTTCGAATCCGAAGAAGCATCGGCGGCATCATGGTTCACAGGTGCCGGGTCCGTTGACGGCGATGCTTCGCACCCCATGATCCATGTGAAAGATAAGATGCATAACACGATGATAAGTCTTCTAAGATGTCTAATAACGGAATCTTTCATCATATTAATCTCCCAATCTAGTATTTGTTTTCCAGGCATGTCCACCAATTGCCTAAACTCTTCTGTTGATTCCCCCTATATCAAAACGTTATGAAGATCAAATAGGTTCCAAGGATAAGCATCCGGCGGCATGGAAGTAAATTGCATCGGTTCCTTCTTCACAGGATGCGTGAACTGGAGACGGTACGACCAAAGGGCTATCTGCTGCCCGGCCTGATTCACATCGCGGCCGTAGCGCTGATCGCCGAAGATGGGACAGCCGATCTGGGACAGCTGGACGCGAATCTGATGCGGCCGGCCCGTCTCCAGCTCGATGTCCAGCAAGCTGAACGGATCGATGGTATCCAGGCAATGATAGGTTAGAATCGCTGATTTACCTTGTAAGGGATTCGAGGTAACGGATACCATATTCGTACGGTGGTTCTTAACCAGATAATGTTCCAGCCGTTCTGTACGGCGGGGCGGACGACCATAGACGATCGCCCAATATCGCTTATGTACATCCCGTCTGCGCACTTGATCTGACAGCCGCGAGGCGGCTTTGGACGTTCTTGCGAACACCATGACGCCACCGACGGGGCGATCCAAACGATGCACCAAACCGAGATAGACATTGCCCGGTTTGTTGTACCTCACTTTGATATCTTGCTTAAGAATGGACAAGATGTCCGGGTCGCCGCTGGCATCTTCCTGACTGAGCATGTTCGGCGGCTTAACAGCGACTAAGATGTGATTGTCCTCGTATAAGATCTGTACCAAGCTCACTCCTCCCATCGACCTAAGATTCCGGCCGGCAACACCAGACCGCTTGATGTGACGGGCAAGCCGATCTCATCGGTGATGATCTTGCCGCCTAACTGCTTGTGCAGCGTGAGTGTCATCAGATTATGCAGCAGCGACGGAGAGATTATCGTCGTGTAGGAATTGATCAGCACGAACAGGGGATGCGGAGACAGTACCTTCATGCATTGTTCAATGAGGGAATAGAGATGTTGTTCCAGTTTCCAAATTTCCCCCTTGGGTCCTCTTCCGTAAGAAGGAGGATCCATGATGATCGCATCGTATTGGCGGCCGCGCCGCTGTTCACGCTGGATGAACTTCAACACGTCGTCGGTGATGAAGCGAATGGTCCGATCGCTTAATCCCGACAGTGCGGCGTTCTCCTTGGCCCATTGGACGATGTTTTTTGCTGCATCGACATGAACGACTTCTGCAGCGCCTCCAGCGGCTGCTGCCAGAGTCGCGCCTCCGGTATAGGCGAACAGATTCAGGACGCGGATCGGTCGGTCCGCCTGCCGGATCTTATCCATGATCCAGCGCCAGTTCACGGCCTGTTCTGGAAATAATCCCGTATGTTTGAAGTTCGTCGGCTTGACATGGAACGCCAGTTCCTCGTATTGAATCGTCCAACGCTCCGGCAGTTTTCTTGTGTATTCCCAATATCCGCCCCCCGATGAACTGCGGTGGTACCAGGCGGCAGCTTGTTTCCACAGCCCATGTTGATCTTGAATCGGCCAGATGGCGAGGGGATCCGGCCGCCGCAGCATAATGCCGCCCCATCGTTCCAGTTTCTCGCCATTGCCGGTGTCAATCACTTCGTAGTCCTTCCAGTCTTGTGCTATGAACACGTGAGTACCTTCTTTCGTTTAATTCGATTTTCCTATACATCATACATAATTCTCTGTCCGATTCGCAATTCATTTCCTCAGCTTAAGAAAAAGTGCAAGGCACGACGGCCCCGCACTCAGGTCATGATTTCCTTATAAAAACATTATCTTGCATCACCGCGATCGCGTCCGCGTCCCATCATGCCGGCAAGACCGATCAGACCCAGAAGACCAAGCCAGCCCCAATCCGTATCGTTGTCGGTTGCATTTGTGCGATAGGTGCGATTGTTGACGCTGCGCGTCGCCATATTGTTGTCCCAATTGTCCCTGCGTCCATTTATGCCCCAATCGCCGTTGTTCATGTGACGGATAACGGCCCCGTCCGGGCGTGTCATATCGTTGATCTGGTTTACAACTTGATTGCCCCGCACAGCATTGCCGGCTTTGCCATTGTCATCCCGACCTCCGGCAGCATGCGCCGTACTGGGCAGAACTAGAAGCATCAGAGTTGCGGCTAGAGACAGCATCCACTTTCTCATCGTCAACTTCCTTTCTGCATGATATTGTGGTCTTCCGTGATTTAGGATAACCATGCGCTTCATGCTTATCCGTTACAATATTTGTTGTCGATGCGTGTCATGAACAGGATGGAGCGGGAGGATGCCCGAACGGGTCATATGCCTAATTTGCCCGGGGTCAGGCACCTTACATTCGCCCATGCATATGGTGTACTGTACCGATACCAAGTGAGGGATGGATGATGATGAAAGAGATGGTCTATCAGGCGAGTCCAGAAGCAGTGCAGACTTTGCATCAGATCAGGGAAAGCGTGCACAAGTGCTGCCAATCATGCATGAATCGCATCGTTCGGGTACAGACCATGGACGGTGAAGTATATGAAGGTATGTTGATGGGCATGGATCATAAGCACCTGTATCTGAGCATTGCACAAGGGGTGGACCAAAGACAGTTCTTCCCTGGAGGAGTTTTCTATCCTCCAGCTTCCAGCGTGATCTTGCCGCTCGTTCTATATGAATTGCTTGTGATCTCCTTGCTCTATTAAGCGGAGCGAGAAGAAGACAGATGCAGTCTGTGAATTAGATGCTTAATCGTGTGTGCGCATGCGGCCGGGTTGCATGAACCCGGTTTTTTTGCTTTTGCCAGGATTTAAACATATCTCCTCAACCGTCTCATAGGATAGGATAAAAGGGCGTACAAATGGCGAGATCTCCATCCCGTGGTGAACTGCAACTTTTCATAAATCGGATTCGTTAAAACTATAGATAGAAAAAAGGGACTAGCAGAAGATGTAATATCAGTTATAATAGAGTTTGGTATACTCCAATAGGATTAAGATCATATTTGGTGACCAATGGATGTGAGTATTCGTGTCTAAAAAACCTGTATTTATCGTGCTGACCGATACGGGTACATGGTTCACACGGATGATTCGTTTGTATACAAGGGCGCCTCTCAATCATACGTCGATCGCCTTCGATCCTGAACTGACGGAAGTGTACAGCTTCGGACGCAAGCGGCCGGGCAATCCCTTCGTCGGAGGATTCGTGAAAGAAGATTTCTGCGGCGAGTTATTCCGTGATGCGACCTGTGCGATTTATCGATGCGACATAGATGAGGATCAATATAGGAGAATCCAGAGCAGCGTGCGCAAATTCGAAAGAGAAGCCCACCTTTACAAATACAATTTGCTCGGCTTGTTCGGAGTGATGTTCAACATTCAGGTTAAGCGGGACTATGCGTTTTTCTGTTCCCAGTTTGTTGCCTTCTTGTTTGAACAAGCAGGAATGCCGCTCGTGCCGAAGTGCTCGGCGCTGACGAAGCCCTCGGACTTCGCCCATGCAGAGAATCTGAAGCTCATCTATTCCGGGAAACTCCGAGATTTTATCATCCAGCAGCGCAATTACTCGACACTGGAGCTGATCGATGCTGCGGCCCCGGCGATGATGAGCAGCGCTCGTTATTATATGTAAACTTTCCATTTTAAGTCATATACCAGGAGTTGGATAATGTTACAGAGTATCGCCGAATTCTTAAAGGAATATGGTGCTTGGGGGCTGATCATCCATTCGTTTATCGATGCGATCATCTTCCCGATTCCAGCCTTTTTCACGCAAGTATCCTTGAGTCTTGTCAATCCCGAAGATGCCTTGTGGCTGGCTACCGTCGGCTATATCGCATGTTTGCTGGGCACGCCGTTTGGGTACTTGATCGGCAGAATTTTGGGAAAGGCGATACTGTATCGTATTCTTAAACAACAATGGATGGATGCAGCGACGAAGCTGTTTCAGAAAAACGGGGAAGCAGCGATTTTGATCGGCGCTTTTACGCCCATTCCTTTTAAAGTATTTACCATCCTGTCGGGATTTCTTAATTTCCCGCTATGGAAGTTACTCGCTTATGCCGCGCTCGGCAGGGCTGTTAAATTCTATGTCGTAGGTGTGCTGTTCCATCTGTTCGGGCAAGCGGCGGAAGGAATGGTGCAGGAGGTTTCGCTCTACCTATCAGTGATCGTTGCACCGCTCTTAGTGTTGGGAGTGTTCCTGAAGCGCAGATATGATAAGAGAAACTCCCGTCAAGCAGCAGAAGGCGTGCAGCAGCAAGAGACCGTTGAACAGGCGCATGCCGCTGCCAATCAGACGATGGATTGAAAGCATGAAAGCATAAAAACACCCCTTTGGCTCTGAACTTGCAGAGCAAAGGGGTGTTTTGTTGTTCATATGATATGTTGGTGTATACCTGATCATCCTAGGCAATTGTTGATCTTAGGCATCTTGTTATCTCTCTTGATCTTGTCTTTATCTCTCGATCTTGGAAATCATCACACGATATTTCTCAGGACCTTGCTCCAGGTAATCCCAAGTAAATTCCCCCGCGTGCATCACGTTAAAATGGAAATGGAGCCGATTAGGATTTTGATCATGGATAAGCAGCATCGTCTCTCTGGGCTGCAGCTTACGAAAGGTTTCAAAGATGACTTGCTGCCGTTGTTCTTGCGGATATTCCGTGGCATCGATGGTGGCGGTGTACTCGGTCAAGCCGATCATCCTCCTAGGCATGATAATTGATAAGTAATGGTTTCTATACTTTGATTATATAAGCAGGGAGTAAGCGTTTAAGTGAGGAATGTCACACCCCGACAGCCGCTTAGTAATACTTAGTGACACCGGGCAAAAGCAGGCAAGCAGTATGTATAAGAAGCGAAAGTTCAGGAAGATGGTCTGGTGAGCAAGTACCGTGCGCGGTTCATGATCAACACGATTCATCTTAGCTCGGATCTTGGTACAGATCCAGCACATGTGATGGTTATGCTCATCAGTTTCACCGTACTTGGACAGAATATACGTTTCACTGGGGCTTCTCCAAAATGTGATTACCAATAATTGACCTGTTGCTGTTTTGTTTGAGACATGATATATTAAATATCCGCCGCTGAACACGGCGACGGATGCAAGGCGAGGTTGTCCAAGGAACGCGGCATTCTTCTCCGCAGAACTTACGTGGAGACGGCTGGTCATGACGCTGGATGGCGGAATAGCTGATCACCGTGAAGATGATGGCGAGCCAAAAACAACCACTTGCATTGAAGTTTGAAACTGTGTTATACTAATATGGTCGCCTTGAGACGCCGGAAACAGCCGAGTGATCTCGAGAGACAAGATCAACACGCTTGTTCTTTGAAAACTGCAGAACGAACATGTAATGTCCTGTCAGTA